>CAYYDA010000007.1:4807-21151 GCA_964470495.1 uncultured Steroidobacteraceae bacterium
CTGGCACGACGCGTGCAATCGGCCGGCGCGTCAACGCCATGCAGGGACGGAGGAATCGCGGAAATGGACGCAATTGCACTGCTGAAGGCCGACCACGCCAAGGTGAAGAAGATCCTGGCCGAGGGAGAGACCACGACCGAACGCGGCGAGAAGACGCGCACGGAGCTGTTCGCCACGCTGAAGGGCGAGATGATCGTCCACGAACGAATCGAGGAGGAGATCTTCTATCCGGAGCTCAAGGCCCACCCGAAGGCCAAGGACATCGTGCTCGAGGGGTACGAGGAGCACCACGTCGTCGACGAGATCATGGGCGAGCTCGAGGCGCTCGACGTGACCCACGAGACGTGGGGCGCAAAGTTCAAGGTCATGAAGGAAAACATCGAGCACCACATCGAGGAGGAGGAGGGCGAGATGTTCAAGCAGGCTCGCGCCGTCTTCGATGACCAGGAGCTCGAGGATCTGGGGACCCGGATGGAGGCCCTCAAGAAGCGGGCGATGGAGGAGATCGGGGCTTCGCCGAGCCGCAGCTGACGCCCGCGGCCGGCTACCTCCCGAGGTGCTCGGCCAGGAACTCGATCGAGCGGCGCCACACCTGCGCCCGGGCCGCGGCGTTCGCGGGAGCGTTCCCGCCCATCGCGAACGTGACGCCCGGCCCGGGCGAGACGAGCTCCGTGGCCGGGCCGTACGGCGGCGGCGCGATCGGATGGCCGGCATCGGCGAAATGCAGGCGCTCGTGGGTGATGCCGGCGGCGGCCAGCCGAGCGGCGGCCACCTCGCTCATCGGGCCGCTCGGCCACATTCGGTCCTGGCCGGAGCTGACGAGCAGCACGGCCCCGGTGATTCGCTCCACGGGGATCGCACTGGCCTCGACCTCGGCCGGGTCGGCCATGCCGGGCTCGAAGATGAGGGCCAGCTCAACGGGCTCGCCCGCGCCGATCTGCCTCCGAAGCTCAGGCGTGATGCGGTTGCGCAGGTAGGGGAGCGGCCTCCCGCCCAGCGTCCACGATGGCGCGGGTGTCCCTGCCATCTCCACGAGATCGCGCCCCGGACCGATGCCCTGGGTCAGTACGCCGCTTCCCACGGTGCTGACGAGCGCCCCGACGCCACCGAAGGTCGAGCCGATGAGCAGTGCCGCCTCGCCACCGCGCGAGCCGCCGATGACGCCGACCGGCCCGTCCATGACGGCCGGATGAGCCTGGAGGAAGCCGATGGCTGTCTCGAAGTACTCGAGCGGGATCTCCACCAGGACGGGCGGCACGCCATCGGTCCCGAAGTAGGCAAGGGCAAGGACTGCGAACCCGTGTGCGGACAGCAGGGCGGCGTCGAGCTCGTGCAGGCCGCCTTCCGAACCACCGAGCAGGATCACGCCGGGTCGCGGGCCGTCATCGATCGGGTGGAACAGCGTCCCGACCAGTCCCGCCTCCCGAACGAGCGTGCGGGTCACGTCCTCGGGCACACGAAGGCGGTCGATCGTCGCCGTCGCGACGGCCACCCTGCCCGTCTCGACGGTGAGGGTCAGCGTCGCCGGAGGCAGGATCCCTCGGGGCGGGTCCTCGCGCTGCGCGCCGGGGACCGGTGACATCGACCAGACGAGGCCCATCGGATCGGCGTTCGCGTACGTGCCGGCGATCGGCGCCGCGGTGGCCAGGTCGATGGCGCCGGCGTCATCGGTCTCGAAGGTTGCGTGCGCCGTGAGTGGTCGGCCCGAGCCTTCGACTGCCATGGACCGCATGGTGACCGGCCGTCGCGCCGGGAGATCGGTCAGGCTGATTCGAAGCTCGGTGTCGAGCGTCGGCCGGTCCGGCTTGATGATGATCTGGGCCATGCACCCGATGCTGGCACCAGAGGCTGACGGAGCGTGTCAGGAATCCGCTCAGCGCACCGGAGGCATGAGCGTCGGGTCGATCCGCTCGCGGCGCTCCGAGCGCATCCGGAGCTCAGCCGCCGCGATCGTGCTCCACACCCCGGCGCCGGGCTCCGAATCCTGCGTGCCGCGCTCGGCATAGAGGGCGCGCAGGAAGACGAGCGTCTCGAGGAAGCCGCGCTCCTCCGGTGTGGCGCGCCGTGAATGTCGAGGTGACTGGATCATGCAACCAGACTCACCCAGGACGGCGAGCCCGCCATCCGACATCCGACGCGCCACGCGATCGGCCAAGTGTCGCCCTGACTCGTTCAGAGCGTGATGCCGTACCTGGCCTTCAGCTCGTCCGACCAGTCGTCCAGGATCGTGAGCCCGTACGCCTCGGCGAGGTCGGCGTAGCGCTTCGTCCAGTCCGGACCGTGGTTGCGCAGGACGGGTGCGATCTCCTCGAAGTATCGCTCGAGCCCGCCGGGCATGACCACCTCGAGCACCCGAGCCGGCTGCTCGCCGATGTTCCACATCGCGTGCGGCACGCCGCGTGGCTTGACCAGCCAGCTGCCGGTCGGGATCTCCTCGATCGTGTCCTCGCCGGCGCGCACGCCGATCGGCCCGGCCAGCACCACCGAGAACTCGTCCTCGTGCGAGTGCATGTGCGGCTTGATCAGCGTCCGCGGCGGGATCGTGACCTCCAGCATCGACAGCCCGCCATCGGTCTCTGCGGAGCCGATGCCGTACCGGAACACCACCTCGTTGAGCTGGATGCTCGGTGCTTCCTCCGGGCGTATGACCCGCGATTTCATCCTTCACCTCGTGCGCGCAGACCTGGCTTGGCCATCAGTCCGGCGGAGGAAAGAACTCGGAGCTCTCGACCTTCGCCAACGCCTCGAGGTATTCGGGCTGCCCCCAGCGCTGCCCGATCTCCTCCTCGGTGAGGTCCTCGATCCGCGTCATGACCCACCACAGGTTACCGAGTGGGTCGCGGACACGTCCGACCCGATCACCCCACGGCATGGTGCCTGGCTCGGTGACGGACGTGGCGCCGGCCCTCAGAGCCTGCTCGTAGGTGGCGTCGCAATCGTCGACGTAGAGGCGAAGGAAGGAAGGGGAATCCGGCCAATGCGGCTTCGCATCGAACATCATCACGACCGAGTCACCGATCCTGGTCTCGGCGTGGCCGACCGTCCCGTCCTCGCCCACGACCCGAGCAATCTCCGCCGCGCCGAACGCTTCGGCCAGGAAGTCGAGGAGCTTCACCGAGTCACGCACGATGACGAACGGCGTGACCGTGTGATAGCCATCTGGTGGATTGGCCGGCATGAATGCCTCCTGACGTTCAACTCAGGCGTTGACAAGGCGCCACAGCGACCGCATTGTCCGCATCTCAGCTTGCGGTTGGGCGTCGAAGGGGAGGAAGTATGACCGTACAGGCAGGGGATCGAGCCGCAGAACGCAGGTTCAACCTGGGCTATGCCCTTTACAGCGGCACGTACGAGGCGTTCTGGACGGTCGCGATGTTTGGGGCGGCCGCCTTCCTGGTGGCTCAGTCGCGGGAGGACTTTGAATGACCGTCATTCTGCTGATCGTCGTCGTCGCCCTGCTCGTCGGCATGAGTCCGGGTCTGACGCTGGTGGCTGCCGCGGCTGCGGGCCTGGCTCTCGAGCGATGGGCACCAGGGTGGAGACGCGACCTCAGCTAGCGGCCCGCCCCACCCGTCAACGGTCCTCAGGCCGATAGGCCAGGCCGTCGCTCAGCTGGATCAGGGAATCGCCGCCCTGCCGCCCGCCCCACATCAGGACCTCCTCGCCGGTCCACACCTGGTTGGGTCGTTCGCCCGGTGGCCGTGACGGCAGCGCCATCCACACGTCGGCGACAGGATCGTAGGCTGCATCTGCGGTGATCAGAAGCTCACCGGTCCAGATGCTCGGACCGGTCGGCAGATAGACCTCCTGCGCGCCTGCCGTCCGCCAGGCATCGGCCTCCGGGTCATACAGGCTCACGTACGTGGTGTCCGGCGGGACCGTATCTGGCTGGCCGGTGCGCAGGCTGCGGCTGATCACTAGGAGCTCGCCATCGATCCAGACGGGCGGGCTGCCATTCAGGGCCACGACCGGCGACTCGGCGAGCAGACGCCAGTCGTTCGACCGCGGATCGAACGCCGCGAAGGCAGCCACGACCGAGATGCCGTTCGGGCTCGCCATCGCGATGACCTCGTCGCCCGTCCAGACCACGCCGAGGGCCCACAGGTCGTCCGGCAGGGGAGGCTCCGGAAGCGAGCGCCAGGTGTCGGTCAGCGGGTCGTATGCCGCGGCGGCGCTGGCATCGCCGGCGACGGCCACCAGCTCGCTGCCGGTCCACGTCACGACGGGCTGGACGCGCATGAGCGCATCGGGCAGGGGAGCCATGGGGCGCCAGGTGTCAGTGGCCGGGTCGTACGCCGCGCCATCGGTCAACGGTTCGAACGCGTCGTCGTTCCCACCGAATACGAGCACCCCTTCCCCGGTCCAGGCCATCTGAGGGGCGGTGCGGCCCACAATGGGTGCCTCCGCGATTGCGCGCCAGGCGTTCGAAACCGGGTCGTAGGCGGCTCCGTCGTCCGCGGCGAAGAAGGTGTATCCGGATGCTGCGCCTTCGGTGGCCCACCCGCCCCACACGACCATCTCCGTGCCCGTCCACACCGCCCCATGTTGCGAACGGGCGATCAGGGGCGCCTCAGGGATGGCACGCCAGGTGCCGCCGGCCGGCGGCGCCACCGGATCCACGAAGGGTGGCGGATCGGCGATCGGTGCGATCTCGGAGATGACGAACTGTTGCCGGCACCACAGCCGGCCGTCCTCGCGAGCGACCGGCGCGAGCTCCGCGATGAACGCCTCCTCGTCGACGATGCCCATTCCTCCGAGCTCGATGTCGCGAACGCAGGCGGATGAGCCGGGGTGGTCGAACCGGCCGCGGATGGACGCCCATCCCTGGTCGGCGATCTCGACTCGCTGCTCCGGATCGAAGTGCGCCGGCAGCGAGGCCTCCCGCTCCCAGCCGCCGTGACCGTAGAGGTGAAGCCGCGCCTCTTCCGCCAGCCACTCCGGTTCGCCACCGTACGGGCTGTCGCTCCGCAGAGTGCGCCATGTGACCGGCGTCAGGGTGATGGTCTCGTCGCCGAAGCAGAGCAGCCGCTCGGCGGGGTTCAGCGCCACGATCTCGGGCACCTCGAGCGCTCGGTTGGCGGGTCCGGGTGGGCATTCCGGCTCGACCGCCTCGATCGGCGGCTCGTCGGGGTCGACGCCGATCCATCCGAACGATCCGTCCCCATACTGGATGCGGACCCAGGCGGTCCCGTCGATGTCAGTCGGCGTGCTGACGATCAAAAGCCACTCGCCCGTGTAGAGCGAACTCACCACCTTTGGGCTGCCAGCCTCGCGACGGATGGTCAGGTCATCGCTGGTCGCCTCCGCGTACGTCCCGGGCACGAATGCCCCGACGGCCGGCTGCGGTTGGGGCTCCGCCGACGGCGCGGCAGCCGATCCGCACGCGCTCACGAGCACGCCCATGGCGAGCGTGGCCAGGCGAGGCGCCGAAGATCTCATGGCCACGAGACGCGCATCCACGGCGATTCGTGGCACGGCACGGCATGACCGTCAGAGGGTCGGCGGTAGTCCGAATACGGGAAACAGCAGCTTGCCAAACGTCGTGATCTCCGCGATGGCGCCGTCCTGAATGCGCAGGACGTCGAACTTGAAGGCACGGAACGTGGAGTCGCCCGGCCGGCGGAGGTAGCTGGCCGCGGTCGGCATGCGGTTCGCCATCGTCGGCACCAGGCGCCAGTCGCCGTCTCTCGTCTCTTCAGCGAAGGCGCGCTCGAGGAAGGGCGTGATGACGTCGAGCCCGTCGAAGCACATCATGTCCGGTGGCATCGTGATTCGGAGATCCTGGGATGCGATGGCAACGGCCGCCGCGGCGTCGTTCCGCTCGTGGGCATCGATGAACCGATCCAGAAGCGCCCGTTCCTCCGCGCTCGGCTTCCCGGCCGACCACTCCGCTCGGCGTGCGGGCAGGTGCTCCTGCATCGTCGCGCGAGCTCGCTGGAGCGCGCTGTTGGCCGCGGCGACGCTCGTCTCGAGCAGCGAGGCCGTCTCGGCGGCCGGCCAGCCGATCACGTCCCGCATGATCAACGCGGCGCGCTGCCGCGGCGGCAGGACCTGGAGCGCGGCGAGGAACGCCAGCTCGATCGTCTCCCGCTCGACGACGACCGCATCCGGCTGCTCGTCGCTCGGTGCGACCTCGTTCAGCAGCTGGTCGGGATACGGCTGCATCTACGGCACCTCCGCGAACGACTGCATCGTGGTCAAGCGGCGCGCGCGCCGCCGAATGACGTCCAGGCAGACGTTCGTGGCGATCCGGTACAGCCACGCGCGGAGCTGCGGCCGCGTTGGTGGTCATCGCGCGTGGTGCTTGACTTCCTGGATCAGCCAGCCGTTGCCGTCGGGATCGCTGAACGAGAGGTACGTGCCGTAGTCGGTGCGCTCCGGATGGAGTCCGGGCGTCTGTCCCTCCGCCCCGAAATGGAAGGGCTCGGTGACCTCGACGTCACGCCCGCGGAGCTCGATGCGCGCCGCCTCGATGTCGGTCACGACAAGATGCAGCCCCTGATAGGTGCCCGGCGCTGCCTGCGTGAGGCCGGTACCGATCGTGACCGAGCATGCAGAGCCCGGCGGTGTCAGCTGGACGACACGGAAGGCGTCGCCCGCGCGGTGATCCACGTCCACGTTGAAGCCGGCCTTCTCGTAGAAGTTCTTGGCTCGGTCCACGTCCGAGACGGGAATGACCACGAGCTCGAGCTTGAAGTCCACGTTGCTATCTCCTTGTGATCGAATGAGTATGCCGATGTCTACCTGGTGAAACGCCGACCGCCCAGAAAACTCATCGGTGCGCCGATGAGTTCGTCGATTCCAGCCGGTCCTACCCGCACGTCACGCGAAATCGAAGGAGATGCCCATGCCCACGGTCTCGTCGCGCGACGGCACCTCGACCGGGTTCGACCGGGTCGGCGTCGCACCCGAGGTCCTCGCTCCGGCAATGGTCGAATTCCTGATCGGCCGCCGCTAGGTTCCGGCTTCCCTCTCGAAAGTGCACCCCGGGACCGTTAGAGACTCTTTCGCCCCCGAAATGAGCCGATAACTACGCGCAAAGGCCGCAAATCTATGCCGCCAAACCGGTGTTCGAACCGGATAGATGTCGTAAGGGTCCCTGGGTGAATTTCTGATAGGAAGCGGGCGCTGCGCAAGGTGGCAGGATGAATCGATGACAGAGCCGATGCGGGTCGCGGTGACGGGTGGCGATGGGCTGATCGCCGGAATCCTGCGTTCAGGGTTCTCCGACCGATTCGACGCGCACTGGCTCTCGCGCTCCGACGCGGACGTCAGCGACCTGGCGGCGCTCGAGCGAGGTTTCGCCGGGGCCGACGCCGTCGTGCATCTGGCGGCGACTGCCGACGTCGGCGCAGGATGGGACGAGGTCCTGCCGGCCAACGTCATCGGCGCATACAACGCGTTCGAGGCAGCTCGCCGCGCGGGCGTCAAACGAGTCGTCTTCGCGAGCTCGAATCACGCGATGGGGATGTATCAGTGGGATGACGAACGCTTCGCCGATCCGGCCCGCCCCGCCGAAGTCGCCACCGAAGCACCGATCCGCCCCGACTCGCTCTACGGAACCAGCAAAGCGTGGGGCGAGGCGATCGGGCGGTTCTACGCCGAACGCCATGGCCTCGCCGTGGTCTGTCTCCGCATCGGGTGGGTCACGGCGGACGACCGTCCGCCGTCGAGCACGGCGCACAGACCCGAGCCGCCCCATGTCGCGCGGCGTGCACCCGGGATGTGGCTGAGCCACCGTGACTGCCTGTCGCTCATCGAGACGGCCCTGACCGCGGACGTGAGCTTCGCCATCGCCAATGGCGTGAGCGACAATGTGGGCCGCTGGTTCAGCCTCGACGAGGCACGCCGCCTGCTCGGCTGGGAACCGCAGGATGGAGGGCCGTGAAGGCACGGAACGTGCGCCGATGAGTTTCATCGCCCGCAACGGTCTGATTGACGAGACCGAGCGACCCAACGTGCAGACTTACAAGGGAGCAGCATGAACCTCAACAGCATCCTCATCGGGTCGGAGGACCCGCAGCGCCTGGTCGACTACTACACGAAGCTCTTCGGCGAGCCGGCGTGGAACGAGGGCGGCTACATCGGCTGGATGATCGGCTCCGGCGCGCTCACCATCGGGCCGCACGACCAGGTCACCGGCAAGAACGCCCATCCGGGCAGGATCATCTGGAACATCGAGAGCGCCGATGTGAAGGGCGACTTCGACCGCTTCGTCGCCGCAGGCGCCACGGTGATCCAGGAGCCGTACGGCATGGGCGATGAGCAGCCTGACGCGATTGCCACCTTCGCCGATCCGGACGACAACTACTTCCAGCTCATGAGCCCGATGCCCTCGTGACGTGAGAATCGATCGTCCCGAGATCCCGGCGGAATACGGCACGTCGAAGGCGACCGAGCACGTCGACTGGGCGCGCGTCGAGGAGCGCCTCGGCAGCGACAGGGTCTTCTGGATCGCGACCGTGGGATCGGGCGGGCGACCGCGCGTCCGCCCGATTGATGCCCTGTACCTCGACGGCGTGATTTACGTCGGCGGCAGCCCGAAGACCCGCTGGGTTCGCGAGGTGGGGGAGAATTCGCACGTCTCGGTCCACCTCGACGGCATGAGCGAGGTCATCATCGTGGAGGGCGATGCCGAGGTCCTGACGGGCCTTGAGGACGAGCTCGCGGAGCGCCTCGCGGCGGCATCGAATGCCAAGTTCCCCGAGTACCGCATGACGCCGGAGTTCTACAAGTCCAACGGCGCGATTGCGATCAGGCCACGGAAGGTCATCGCCTGGACCGATATCGCGAAGGACCCGACCCGCTTCAGCTTCTGACGTCCGGCTGGCGTAGGCGGGCCATGACCGCTCGCGCGGCCCGCTCCGGCACGGCGATGCGCGCCGACGGGTTGCTCCAGAGCGTCGCGCGCGCTTCGCCTGCTGCCTTCTCGCACCACACGAACACTGCGCCGAGCCGCAGGAACCGCTGGTAGAAGGCACGCGACCCGTCGAAGCCCCGAGTCGTGAAGAACGCCTCGTCCTTCGCGTCGGCCCGGGCTCGGAGCGAGCGTGTCGCCGCCGCCGCGTCGAACGCCTGGGCGCTGTCCCCCTCGATCGCGATGAGCACCGCGTTCGGCGCGCTGGGCGGCAGCTGGCGGAGCTTCGCCGGCAGCGGCCCGCCGGAGGTTGCCGAGCCCGGCGCTCGACGCAGCCTCGTCACCTCTAGGTTGAAGCCTCGCTCACCTCGGACCGTGACGGTGAGATCCGGTCCGCCCTTCGTCGACCCATACGCCTCGAACGCGAGCTCGATCCGCCGATCCGCCAGCAGCAGGTGCGCGACCGCCAGCTCGGCCCGCACGTCCCGTCGCGCGTCGGCATCCGCCGCGCTGCGCAGCTTCTTCCGGATCTTGTCGCGATGTACCTCCGCGAACGCGCGGAACCGCGCCGAGCCGCCGATCCATCCGGCCACCTCGTCGGCCATTTGGTCCGACGCCAGGTCCCCGAAGAGATGCTGCACCAGCTTCCCGACGGCGGTGCCGGGAGCCATCGCGCGCGCCATCGGGCCAGGCTAACGGAGGCCGCCCAATCGGGGCAGGAAGCGGCCGGTGCGGGTTGCATACCGGCGGTAGGCGTCTCCGTGCACCCGAGTCAGGTATGGCTCTTCGACGAGCCGAACCTGCAGCTGCATGCCGATCACGAAGGCGACTAGCATCAGCAACGTCAGGATGTTGGGCACCATCAGCGCGATGCCGATCGCTGTGGCCGCCGTGCAGGTGAGGATCGGGTTCCGCACGAAGCGGAACGGTCCGTGGGTGACCAGCGGGGTTCGGGCGCTTGGATCGACGTCGCCGCGCCACGACTCGCCCATGGCGAGTTGCGCCGCGAGCGAGCTCATGATCCCGACGATCGCCAGCGCGAGGCCGGCGTACCGAACCGGCTGGTGATCGAGCACGGCGATCGGGGCGAAGCCGAGCACCTCGGCGATCGGCGCGGCGAAGGCCAGCACGACTCCGATGCTCGAGATCAGCCTTGCCCACCAGGCCGCTGAGCCTGTCTCGGGGCGCGCGAGCGTTGCGACGGTGCCGGTCCGCCGGTAGCCGATGTAGGTGCGAAGCCCTGCAACCACCACGAGCCACACGACGAGCACGATGAGGGCGAGAACGGCCAAATCTCAGACCCACTCCCTGCGTCGAACCTGGTCAGGCTACTTCGCAATCTCCCAGATGTGGCCGCCGAGATCGCGGAAGCTGGCCGTCCGCACCCCCCAGGGCCGGTCAATCGGGCCGTTCAGCAGCTCAACCCCGCGTGCGGCGAGCTGCGCGCACATGGCATCCACGTCATTCACCGTGATGGTGAGCTGGAGTCGCGCACCGGCGTCCCGCGCCGCCACGCTGGCAGGCTCGATGAGCTCTCCCGCTGCCGTGGTCTTCAACAGGTTGATGATCGTGTTCCCGAAGTCGAAGACCGCCGAATCGTCGTCCTCGTAGGTCACCGGCAGGCCGAAGACCTCCCGATAGAACCGCTTCGTTGCGTCCAGGTCCTCGACGAACAGGGTGATCGCGCTGATGCCTCGCGGCCACGATTCCACTTTCCGTACCTCTCGAACGCCGCCATGGAGATGCCCCTCCTACAGACCGGCACTCCGGGGAACCTCATCGCGCTGTCACTCGATCGGCTCGACGAGCAGCGTCAGCCGGTCCCGGCCGGCGACGCGGACGCGATTCCCTGCGGCGACGCCGGCTTCGCAGCGCCCTTGCCACACCTCGCCTCGGATTCGCACGGAGCCAACTGGCCGGCAGTCCGTCACTGCGATGCCGGTGGCACCGATCAGCGTCTCCGAGCCGACCTTCGGCGCCCCGCGACGCGAGAGGCGCCACGTGACCACGGTCTCCGTGACCTCGAGAATCCCGAAGCCGATGACGGTCGGGATCGCCCAGTCATCGGGGACGACGAAGATCGCGAGCGCGATGCCGGTCAGAAGGATCACGTCGCAATTCTGCGCGAGGCCGGGGCAACCTATTGACCTCGATCGGGACGCCGAGCATGCTCCGCGCAACGATGCGGGGTGGAGCCGATCTGACGTGTTCAGCAACGAGCATTGGCCGATGTACGCGTGGGCCGCAGCCGTGGCGGTTGCCATCGTGGCCGGCGTGTGGACCGCGACGAAGGTGCGCGAGACTCGGCCAGTTTTGCCCCGCGAGCACATCGCCGGCGCCGCGCTGGTCGGGCTCTTCGGATGGGAGATGCTCGTCCACCTGCCCGGAGCGGCGATGGGATATTGGACGCTCACCGCCGGCATGGGCGACCTCCGGGGCGATGAGGCCCACCAGACATACGTCGCGGCACAGGCCGTCTTCGTCATCGGTGCAGGGTTCGCCGTGGTTGGAATCCTGCGCCGGCGCACCTGGGGGGCGGTCCTGGGCATCGGTCTCGCCGCCGCCGTCGTGGTGATGAGCGGCATCGGATTCATCCAGACCGTCGCGATGTTCGGCGAGGTCATCGGGGACGATGCCTACTTCGAGGTCGTGGCGGGAGTGGTTGCAATGCGTGGTGTGCCCGCGCTGGCCGCCATCGCGCTGCTGGCGTGGCCACTCGTCCGGCGAACGACGCCACGGGTCGACGTCGCGGCTCGCGACCTTCCGGGCGTGCCGGTCCAGGCAGAGCCCGGCCGCTAGGGAGCAATCCTCGCCGCGTCACACGCACCGTCACACGCTCGATCTCGATCCTGCCGTCATCGGTCCCCGAGCAAGCCGGGACCAAGCAACGGAAGGAACACCGAGATGACTGCCACCACCACTTCGGACCTCGGCACCCGGCAGGACCACGGCACCGTTTCGCGTCTTCGGCGCATGGCCCTGGCCGCCGGGTCGGTCCTGGCCGCCATTGGCTCACGATGGAACGCCTTCGTGGAGGCCGGCCAGCTGGGACCGGACGCCGAGCGATCGATCGGGCGGCACACCGGCGCCCGAATCTAGCCCTTGTCACACCCTGACCCTGAACGCACGATAGAGCGATGGGTTTGGCGATTCACCTGTTGGGCAACCCGGCGGTCGAGCACGACGGCGTGCAGCGGCCCGCGCCTCGTGGCCACAAGCCGTGGGCGCTGCTTGCCCTGCTGCTGCTGTCGATCGTCCCGCCCTCCCGAGAGCGACTGGCGGCGCTCCTGTTCAGCGATGCCGACGATCCGCTCCGCTCGCTGCGCTGGAACCTCGCCGAGCTGCGCCGGCTGCTGGGCCCGGAAGTGAGGCTCGAGGGTGACCCGGTTCAGCTCGAGCTGCCCGCCGATGCGCAGATCGATGTCCGGACGCTTGTCTCCGGGACCTGGGTCGAGGCGCTTCACCTCCCCGGCCTCGGTCGGGAGCTGCTCGAGGGCGTCCAGCCGGCTACTGATGCCGCTTTCGAGGCGTGGCTGCTGGCTGAGCGCCGGCATTACGCGGGCGTCGCGTCGGGCATGCTGCGCGAGGCGGCGGTCGCGAGGCTGGCCGCCGGGGAGGTCGTCCCGGCGGTGGAGCTCGCGACGAGGCTCGTTGCACTCGACGAATACGACGAAGAGTCGCATGCGCTCCTGATTCGCGCCCACGTCGCAGCCGGGAACGAGGCGGACGCCCGGCGTTACCTCAAGGCCACCCTCGAGCGCTTCCGTCGCGAGCTCGGCGTCGAGCCGTCGGCCACGCTCGTCCGGGCGGCGGATCCGGTGACCGGCATGCTGTCGTCGAGACCGGGAGCGGGAACGCGAGCAACGGCCGGCTCCCTGATCGCGGCGGGGGAAGCGGCGATCGCGGCCGGGGCGATCGAAGCCGGGCTCGACACCCTGCGCCGCGCCGTCGCCGACGCGCAGGACTCCGGAGAGCCCTCGCTCGCCGCGCGCGCCCTCGTGGCGCTGGGCGAGGCGTACATCCACGGTGGGCGAGGACGGGACGGTGAGGGAGCGACGGCGCTTCACGCCGCCCTGGCAGTCGCTGAGGAGATCGGCGCCGGAGACCTGGTGAGCGAGGCGTGCCGCGAGCTCGGCTACGTCGAGATGCTCCGCGCCCGCTACGACCGCGCCGATCCCTGGCTGAAGCGCGCCGTCGAGGAGGCGCCGGACGCGGGGCTCCGCGCGGCGGCCCTCGGCGTCAGCGGATCGGTGGCGAACGACCGCGGCCGGACCGAGGATGCGATCGGGCTCCTGACTCGCTCCGCGGCCGAGGCGGCGACGCTCGCCAAGCCGCGTCTGCTGGCCTGGGCCTATACATTCCTGGGCCGTACACACCTGCTGCGCGACGAGCTGGCCGATGCGCGTGCCGCCCTCGAGCGCGCCATGGCGGCCGTTCGCACGGCCGGCTGGATGACCTTCATCCCGTTCCCGCAGTCACTGCTCGGGGCCGTGGAGTTCGCGGAGGGACGGATGGCCGAGGCGAGCGACGCGTTCGAGGCCACCTTTGCCCTCGGCTGCCAGATCGGCGACCCCTGCTGGGAGGGGATGGGAGCGCGTGGCATCGGCCTCGTGAAGATCGTGAACGGGGACCTCGCCGACGGGATCCGATGGCTCGACGACGCTCGCACGCGCTGCATCCGCATCCCGGATGCGTACCTGTGGATCCACGGCTACTGCCTCGATGCGCTGTGCGAGCAGGCGATCGCGCACGGCGTAGAGGGTGCAGACCGCTGGGTCAGCGACCTGGCGGCGGTCGCCGCGCGTACGGGGATGAACGAGCTGCTCGTGCGGGCTCAGCTGCACGGTGCCGCGCTCGGCGTGCCCGGCGCGCGCGAGTCGGCGGCGGTCTTCGCGGAGCGAATCGACAACCCGGCAGTCCTGCGCCGGGTCGCGGAGACCGCTTCGGTCGCCGCCTGAGGCGTCGCCGCCAACCGTCCGGTCCCTCAGACGAGCCGGCGATCCGTCGCCCAACGGGTCAGCTCGTATCGGCTCGAGAGCTGGAGCTTGCGCAGCACGGCCGATACGTGCGTCTCGACCGTCTTGACCGAGATGTGCAGCTCGTGCGCGACCTCCTTGTAGGTGTAGCCGCGCGCGATGTAGCGCAGCACCTCGCGCTCCCGCCGGCTGAGGAGGTCGAGCTCGGGGTCGATGGGCTGCGGCGCGTCGCTTCCGAAGGCGTCGAGGACGAAGCCCGCCAGCCGAGGCGAGAAGACCGCATCGCCGCCGTGGACCCGATGCACGGCCGTGGAGAGCTCCTCTGCCGAGATCGACTTCGTGACGTAGCCCCGCGCCCCCGCCCGGATGACACCGATGACGTCCTCTGCGGCATCCGAGACCGACAGCGCCAGGAAGCGGACGTCGGGCCGCTCGGGCCGGACTGCCTCGATCACTGCGCGACCGCCGCCTCCGGACATGTGAACGTCGAGGAGCACCACGTCGGGCCGCAGCTCGATGATGGCGGGCACCGCGTCCTCGACCGATCCGGCATCGCCGACGATCTCGAGGTCGCCGCCGAGCTCGGACCGAACGCCGGAGCGGAAGAGCTCGTGATCGTCCACCACGAAGACCCGGGTCGTCACGAGGCCCGCCGCGGCAGCTGGAGGACCACCTCGGTGCCGGCGCCCGGCCGGCTGTGGACGTGTGCGCTGCCGCCGCGCCGCTCCATGCGGCCCACCATCGAATCGGCGATCCCGCGCCGGTCGGCCGGGACGACGTCGGGATCGAACCCGGACCCCTGGTCGCGCACGAAGGCGCTTACGAGGTCCTCCTCGACCTCCACGTAGACGGAGATGGCGGTGCTGCCGGAGTGTCGGGCGGCGTTCGCGACCGCCTCTGCGCACGCATTGACGAGGCCGCGCAGCCGGTCGTCCAGCTCCGCGTCGCCCACCACGACCGCCTCGACACTGACCTGGTGCTGCCGTTCGATTTTGCCGGCCATCGAGTCGATCGCGTCGCGCAGGCGCACGCCTGCCAGCTCAGGGGCCCGCCCGTACAGCCACGCGCGCAGCTCGCGCTCCTGGGTACGAGCGAGGCTCGACATCTCGCGGGGCGCCTTCGCGCGCTGGATGAGCGCGAGCGTCTGGAGCACCGAGTCGTGGAGGTGCGCGGCCATCTCGGCTCGGGCTTCGGATCGGACACGGCTGCTTCGCTCCTCGACGAGCTCGCGACCCATGCTCCACACCCACGGCCCCGCGAGGAGGGCAGCTCCGCCGATCGCCACGATCATCGCCAGCAGCATGTTGCCCGCCGCCGCCAGCGACGTGTTCGTCGCCAGGAAGACGCCCATGCCGACCAGGATCAGCAGCGAGCCGATGGCCAGCCGCGGCAGCGACACCTCGCCGCTGACGACGGAGCCGAGCGGCGTGCCGAGGCTCGAGAGCGTCCAGCGTCCACGAACCTCGTCGCCGCTGCGCGCCCACAGGATCGCGAAGCCGATCGCAGCCAGCACCACAGGCCAGCCGAGCTCGCCGCCGAACCAGAAGCCGGAGATCCAGAGCAGGACGAGGAGCCCGATGGCGACCAGTCCGACACCGAGCACCTGGCTGAGTGTTGGCGTTCGAATCTTCCGCGCCGGCCCCTCGTCGTCGGCCGAGGCCTCCTCGAGCGGAGCGAGGAGCCATGTGAGCAGGTAGACGACGACGCCGAAGCCCAGCATGAACGCGAGACCGATGAAGGCGGCCCGGACGATGTTGGGGCTCACGCCGAGGTGACGACCCAAGCCGCCGGCCACGCCCGCCACCATGCGGTCGCTCCGGCTGCGTTCGAGGCGGGGGCGGGGGGTGCGCTTCTCGGCGGACCGCTCCCCGACGTTGACCTGTGCCATGGGCGCATGTTCCCACACGGGTATGGCGGCCCACGATGGGTGACAACCCTGAGTCCCGGCCGGCGCGCTCAGGGTCGAATGAGGGTCATCCCCAATGGTCAGCCGTCGCCCCCGGGCCGACGATCGACGCCGATGACGACCGAGCAGCCGACCGCCCAGCGCATCCTGCGCCGCCGCACCGACGATCGTGTCATCGGCGGCGTCGCGAGCGGGCTGGGCGACTTCCTCAACGTCGATCCGCTGCTGATCCGGATCGGCTTCGTGGGGTTGATGGTGTTCGGCGGACTCGGGCTGCTCCTGTACGTCGGCGGCTGGGTGCTCATCCCGGAGGAGAACAGCGACGGCTCGATCGTCGAGCAGCTCCTCGATCGCATGGGGCTGACGACGCGTCGGTTCCTCATCGGCTCCTTGCTGCTCGTCGGCGGCGTCATGTTCGTGGCGGGCGTGAACGAAACCGTCGGCACCGGCTTTGCGAGCGTCCTTGGAGCCGCCATCGTCGTGATCATCCTGGGGGCGGTGATCCTTCGGTGGGGCGAGCGGGGACCCGTTGCCGCCGGCCCGCCCGTTGCGAGGCCGAGTCGACGCACCGACGCGGCGGCGGCGGCAGCGGCGGTCACGGCGCC
>CAYYDA010000008.1:0-21121 GCA_964470495.1 uncultured Steroidobacteraceae bacterium
GTAGCCGCAGCCTCGGCAGATGAGCTTGCACTTGCGCTCTTCCATCTCCGTGCCGCAGTTGAGACAGGTCCGCATGAGCCGATCCGGATCGGGCTGCGGTGGCGGCTTGGCCTCGGGAGCCTGAGGCAGCGGCTGGAGCTGTAGCTGGGGCTGTGTCTGCATCGGGGTCGAGGATAGAGCCGGCGGCGCGCCACTTGCATCGGATCGGCGCAGGAGGTTTGAACCATGAACGACAGCGATCGCACCCGTGACAGCATCGAGCAGCTCGAGGACAGGAAGCTCCCGAACCCGATCACCGATGAGGACGCCAGCCTCGGCGAGGCCGGCGACGCGCTGCGCCCACAGGGCGAGGCGCCGGAGATCGACAAGGACGACGCTGAGGGTCCGGCAGCCCACACCACCCAGATGCCCCGCTGAGGGCGTGGCAAGCGAGCAACCGAATAGCCACACTGGCTACGATGGCGGAGTGACCACCGCCGCAGACACGACCGCGCTTGGGGAGCTCGCGGCCGACTACTGGAGCGCGTGGCTCGAGCGGCACCCGGTCGCCGCCACGGCATTGGGCGATCGACGCTTCGACGACCGCCTGGGCGACGAGTCCGCGGCGGCGAGGGATGCGTGGCGAGCGCAGCTTGACGCATTCTTCCGTCGGCTCGGGGAGACCGCACCGGACGACGATCCGGTCACCCACGCGACGCTCCACGATGCGCTGGAGACGGATCGGGCGTTCCTCGACGCTGACCTCGGGGCCTTCAACGTCGACCCGATGGATGGGCCGCAGGTCGAGCTCCTGGGCGTCCCCAGCTACCAGCCCATACGCTCGGCGGAAGAGGCCGATGCGCTGCTCGCGCGCTGGCGCGCCATGCCGGCATTCCTCGACCTTGCTGCGGATCGGCTGCGCGCGGGCGCCGCCGAAGGACGGATCGGGGTCGCGATGCTCTGCGCCAAGGTGACGGAGCAGCTCGACGAGCTCCTTGCACAGCCGGACGCGGACTGGCCGCTGGCGGAGCCGGCGAAGGCCCGGCCCGAGCTGCGCGTGCCGCTCCTGGCGGCCATCCGCGACGAGATCCGCCCGGCGTTCGAGCGGTATCGGGCCACCGTGGTCGACGAGATCGCGCCCCGGGCGCGGCCGGATGAGCGTCCCGGGATGTCGCACGTCTCCGGCGGTTCGGAGGCGTACGCCAGGCTGGCGCGCGCGCACACATCGATCGACACATCACCGGAGGAGCTGCACGCCATCGGTCTCGAGGAGATCCGACGGATCGACGCCGAGTTCGTCGAGCTCGGCGCTCGCCTGCTGGGCACCGATGGTCTCGACGCAACGCTGAAGGCCCTCCGCGAGGATCCGGCCCTGTATTTCACGACCCGCGAGGAGGTCGCCGCCATTGCGAAGGCGTCGCTGAAGCGGGCCAATGGCGCCATCGGCGAATGGTTCGGCAGGCTGCCGAAGGCGCCCTGCGAGGTCGTGGTCACGCCGGCCCACGAGGAGAAGCACTCGACCATTGCGTACTACCGCGAGCCTGCCGCCGACGGCTCGCGGCCGGGGCGGTACTACATCAACACCTATGCACCCGAGACGCGACCTCGCTACGAGGCGGAGACGCTCGCCTTCCACGAGTCCGTTCCTGGACATCACCTCCAGATCGCGATCGCCCAGGAGCTTGACCACCTGCCCGCCTTCCGTCGCTTCTGGGGCAGCACCGCGTACGTCGAGGGCTGGGGCCTGTACACCGAGCGGCTCTCCGAGGAGATAGGGCTGCTCACGGGGGACCTGGATCGCTTCGGCGTGCTCAGCTTCGACGCGTGGCGCGCGTCGCGCCTGGTGGTCGACACCGGCATCCACGCGCTCGGTTGGTCGCGGCAGGGGGCAATCGACTACATGACGAAGCACACCGCGCTGGGGCTCAACAACATCGGCAACGAGGTGGACCGATACATAGCCTACCCGGGCCAGGCGCTGGCCTACAAGGTCGGCCAGCTGGAGCTGCTGCGGCTACGCGCCGAGGCGCGGGCTCGACAGGGTGATCGGTTCGACATCCGCCGATTCCACGACGTCGTGCTGGGCGAGGGCGCGCTGCCGCTGCCGGTGCTGCGCCAGGTCGTCGAACGCTCACTCGCCTAGATGGAGCGCCGCGATCCGTATCGGATCCTCCAGGTTCAGCCGGACGCGGATCCCGACGTCGTGCGGGCGGCGTACCGCGTACTCGCGCGCAAGGTCCATCCCGACGCCTCGGAACCGCTTGATGCCACCGCGGAGCGCCGCATGACCGATCTCAACTGGGCCTACACGCTCGTCCGCGACCCCGTGAAGCGCCAGCAATGGGAGTCAGACCGCAAGCGGGCTGCGCCGCCGACGCCGGCCGAGTCAGCCACACACGGCGCACCGCGAGGCCCGCTCGGGGCCGATGGAGCCGAAACGCGGCTCGACTTCGGCCGCTACCAGGGCTGGACACTGGGTGAGGTCGTCAAACGCGACCCCGACTACCTGAACTGGCTGCGCCGCCACCAGTCCGGCGCCCGATACCGCGACCAGATCGACATCCTGCTGCGAAAGACGCGCTCGAAGGCCACGTAGGAAGCGACGGGGGCAGCGCGGTCGGGACCATGCTCGGCTGCAGAAGCGCGGTTCGCGAGGTGGTCGTGGCGCGATCGGCCGAGGCCGGAGAGGCGTCAGTACACGACCACGCGGCGTGCGCCATCACCGTGACGCATGGCGTCGAATGCTGCGTCGACTCCCTCGAGACGGATGCGCTCAGTCACCAGCAGGTCGAGCGGTAGCCGACCTTCAGCGTAGAACGCAGCGATCCGCGGGAAGTCGACCGCCGGAGTGGCCGATCCGTAATTCGAGCCGAGAAGCCGTTTGCCGCCCTCCACGAATCGATAGACGTCAAAGTTGGCGCGCCGGCCCTGCGCCGTCATGCCAACGAGTGTGATCGTGCCTCCAGGCCGCGCAAGCTCGATCGCCTGCTCCACCGTCTCCGTCAGGCCGATCGCCTCGAGGACGTGGAGGGCGCCACCATTGGTGAGGTCGCGGACCTTGAAGGCGTCGGACGCAATCAACGCGTCGGTGGCGCCCACGTGCTTCGCGAGCTCGAGCTTCGCCTCGCTGACGTCGATGGCGATGATCGGATTGGCACCCGCGAGCACGGCACCCATGATTGCCGCCAGGCCGACTCCTCCGGCACCGATGACGACCACGCTGTCGCCCGCTGCGACCTTCGCGGTGTTGAGCACGGCGCCGACGCCGGTCGTGACCGCGCATCCGATCAGCGCGGCAATCTCCGGCGGCGTAGATGCGTCGATCGGGATAGCAGCCTCCCGCGCCACGACCTGGTGCTGCCCGAAGGTGCCGATTCCCGAGTAGGCGCCGACCGGGGAGCCGTCGGGGCGACGGAGGCGCACATCCTCGTCACGCAGCCGATGGCCACCGCCGCGAGGGCTCGTGCAGAGCCACGGCTCGTCGCGCACGCAGGCTCGGCAGGCGCCGCACGGAGCGGTCCAGGCCAGCACCACCAGGTCCCCGTCGCTCAGGCCCTCGACGCCGGGACCGATGGCCTCCACGACCGCGGCGCCCTCGTGCCCGAGCACGACGTTGGCCGGTCGCTCCCAGTCACCGTCGACGACGTGCAGGTCCGAGCGGCAGACGCCCGAGGCGAGCGTGCGCACGAGCACCTCGCCCTGCCGCGGCTCGTCGAGCAGGAGCGTCTCAACCCGAAGCGGCCGTCCGGCGCCGCTGAACACCAGGCCACGCGTCGACAGTGCCATGGGCGGATGCTAGCGCGGCCGGATGCAGGAACGAACCCGGCCGCGAAGGCCCGGGCTCGTCGGGGTAGGAGCGATGCGGGGGAGCGGGCCATGGGGGGCCACATGATCGTGCACTCGTGGGGGTGCGAGTACGCACCATTTCTTCCGGATACGGAATCTCGGCTCCGTACGCTGATCCGTACTTCTCCGGATTCACGGGAGCACCATCGACGGCTACCTTCAGGCCATGCACCTGGCAGAGCGGGATCGAGATCGTTCGTCCACGTTGGTCGAAAGATCTACGGAGGAAGGTCCCGCGCTGCGAGATGCTGCCATTGTTGCTCAGCGCGCCGCCGCCGACGAGGCAGATGCGGCCCTGGCCCGCGAGAGGCTAAAGGACGGCCCGCTCCCGCGCATCGAGCCGGACGAGCACCTTGTCGATCACCTGACACCGGGCGAGTCCGTCCACGACTTGCGCAAGCGTGCGATCCTGAGGACACCGGGTGGCGAAAGCGCGCTCGGGTATGGGGGTTCCCTGTACCTCACGTCGCGGCGTCTCGTCCACCTGGGACAGGTGAACGTGAGCGTGCAGCTGACCGACATCGTCGAGACCTCCCTCGCGGGCGAGCGGCTCCTACTGACGCTGCCGCGCGGCGAAGGCATGGCCTTGGATGTCGAACGGCCGCGCCACTTCCGCACGCAGATGGCGGCGGCCCTACGAGAGCTCCGTCGGTGATGACCCGGCGCTCCCAGGCCGACGCCGGGACCGATGCGCCCATTGAGCCCGAGGTCGTCGTTCCTCAGGCTCACCCCCACCGAACGACGTCACCCGGCACCCATCGACCCTCCGCGGCGCCCCGCTCCAAGGAGGATGCCGAGGCGGAGTACATCGCCGCGCGCGATGCCTGGATTGACGCCATGCACCGAGCCTCGAGCGGACGCTCGCCGGAACTCGCGTCGCTGGGCATTGCCCAGGAAGCGTACGAGAAGGCATCTGCCCAGCGGGAAGGATGGGAGGCCGCCCACACCCGCGTCGCCATCCCGATCCGGCCAGCCGAGCCACGACGCAGCGTGGACGTCGTCGTGAACCAGGATCTCGCGTGGCGCCGGATCCGGGACGCCGGAGACCGACGCCCGAACTTCGTGGTCCGGTTGATGCGCCGCCTCACGAGGCGCGGCTGAGCGACCGCCCTACTCGGCCCGGTAGCGCTGGGCAGCCTCCGCCCGATTTCGCACGCCGAGCTTCCGCAGCACGCTGCTCACGTGGCTCTCGACAGTCCGCGGCGAGATGGCAAGCGCCGCCGCGATCTCGCGGTCCGTCATCCCTTCCGCCAGCAGGCGCAGCACGTCCCGCTCGCGCGAGCTGAGCATCCCGTCGATCTCGTTCGTCGCGGGAGGTCGCGACCGGGCATTCCGGGCAAGGTGCTCGACCACGGTCGAGGCGTGGACGCGCGACATGGCCAGGTCGCCACGCCGCAGCCCCCGAATTGCTCGCAGCAGCGCGTCCCCGGTCAGGTCCTTGGTGAGGTACCCGGTCGCTCCGTGCCGAACGGCCTCGAGCAGGTCGCGGCGGTCGGTCGAGACGGTGAGCATGATGATCCGCGTATCCGGCAGACGCGGCGCGATCTCCCGGACGGCCTCGATCCCGCTGACTCCGGGAAGGTCGATGTCGAGAAGCAGCACGTCGGGCCGCAGGCGAGGCGCCAGATCGATCGCCTCCTCGGCGCTGCTTGCTTCGCCGACGACCACGACGTCGGGCGCCTCGAGTGCCTGGCGGATGGCCGATCGGACGAGCGCATGGTCGTCGACGAGCATGACTCGCAGCGGCTGCTCAGGCTCCATCGGTCTCCTCCCGTGGCGTCACCGGCACCACCAGCTCGATACGCGTCCCGTCCTGTGGCTCGGAGTTGATCGTGAGCGTTGCCCCGATCAGGACGGCGCGCTGGCGCATGCTCTCGAGCCCGAAGCCACCGGTCGCGACATCGGGCCGAAATCCGCGTCCATTGTCGGCGATCGTCACCGCAAGGTCTTTCCCGGTCTCGAGACCGACCCGCACGACCGTGGCATCCGCGTGCTTGCGCACGTTGGTCAGCGCCTCCTGCACGATGCGAAGCACCTCAGCCTGCGCGCGTGGCTCCATCTCCGGCACGGGGCCGCGGGTCGTGATCTCGGCGCGTAGCGCGAATCGGTCGGAGAAGTCCTCGACCTGCCGACCGATCATGTCGAGCAGTTGTCCGGCTTCCGCGCCCGGTCGCATTGCCACGACCGCCCGGCGGGCCTCGGCCAGGGCCGCATCGATCGCATCGGAGACCTCCTCGCTGAGGATCCGTGAGTCACCGTCGGAGGCGAGCAGCGGGGCCAGCCGGCTCTGCTTGAGCTTGGCGTACCAGAGGTCCTGCGCCAGGCCGTCGTGGATCTCGCGCGCGATCCGTGCTCGCTCCTCGAGCTGCGCGCTGGCCGCCTGTCCCTCGGCCAGGCGCTGGACCTCGGCGTGCGCCTCGTTCAGCTCGCGCAGGTCGTCGCGGCTATCGGTCACGATGCCCGCGAGCAGCACCCCGTAGAACGCCAGCCGGAGAAGGTCACCGGTGGTGACCATGGAGGCGTAGCCGCCCGGGTGGATGGCGCCGTGCACCTGGCTCGCCGCTGCGATCAGGAGCCCTGCGGCCAGGAGCGCGTCCCCGGAGCGGCCGGTGCGACGATACGACCGATGCGCGAGAACGGCGGCCGCCAGGAAGGCGGCGCCAATGAGTCCCTGCATCGCAACCAGCACGGGCGCGGAGCTCGGTGTCAGCGGCATCGGCGGCAGCCGTACGAGCTCTTCGAGGGCAGCCTCGCCGGCAAGCACCGGCAGCCGATCCTGCGAGAGTGCGGCCAGGGCGATGGCCAGGCCGACGAGCGCGGCCGGGGCGATGAGCATGACGGCGGGCCGGCCGCTGGGCCCCGCGCGGATGAGCGCCAGGGCGCCAGCAAGGACGAAGAGCACGGCGATCGTCCAGCGCGCAATGACGCCGGCCACCAGCGGCAGCTGGCCCGGACTGTCGAGCGAGGCGCCGAACGAACCCTCCACGCCGAGGAGCACCACCAGCAGAGTGAGGCCGTTGAGCACGCTCAGGACCCCGAACGCCGACCCGCGGATGAGTGCGGCCGCGTCCCGCGAAACGCGGCCGCGCGCCCAGTTCAGCGCCGCCATCGCGATCGACACGAGCACTGACGCGGTCAGGATGGCCAGGTCGAGGCGATCGTCGATCACTGCGGGCGCCACCGCCGGAACCGCCAATATGACCCCGGTGAAGAGCGCGAGAAGCAGCGTCAACGCCACGAGCCACGCGTCCACCCACGGAGCGTGGCGGCGCGGCGGTAGCGTCCCGTTCTGCGTCATCGGTCCTCCAGGAGCTCCAGGATCTGGTCGTGCAGCGCGCCATTGGTCGTCAGGATCTGCGGCCCCGACCACGACGACCGGCCGGCCAGGTCGGTCATGCGCCCGCCGGCCTCGCTGATGATCACATGCGGTGCGGCCATGTCCCACGGTGCGACGCCGTACTCGAGCATCGCCTCGGCAGATCCCTGGGCCACGAGCATATGGCCCCAGAAGTCGCCGAACCCGCGGTCGCGCCACGCCAGCACCGTGATCCGGTGCAGCGCATTGCCGAGGCCGGCAGCGTCGAGCCCGCGGAGCGTGCTGAACAGGACCTGTGCGTGGTCCAGGGCGTCGACCGTCGAGACTCGCACGCGCCGCTCGATGCGATCACCACGCAGGTGCGCTCCCCCACCCCGGATGGCCCACCACCGACGCTGCATGGCCGGCGCCGAGACGACGCCGAGCTCAAGCTCGCCGTCGCGCTCGAAGGCCAGCAGGGTGGCGAAGACCTCGATCCCCCGCACGAAGTTGTGGGTCGCGTCGATCGGGTCGATGACCCAGCGGCCCTGTCCCGCGTCCTCCGCCGATCCGAGCTCCTCGCCCAGCACGGTATGCGCGGGGTAGGCCTGCTCGATCCGCTCTCGGAGCCGCGTCTCGATCTCGGTATCGGCCTGGGTGACGAGCGAGCGGTCGTGCTTGGCGGTGATTGTCAGCTCGCCGGCGAAGTGGGTGAGGGCGATCCGATCCGTCTCGTCGAGCCACTCGGTGGCGTGCCGCAGCAGCACGGAGGGATCGCGGTCATCGCTCACTTGAGGGTGATGACCTCGACGTCGCCGCGGCGTCCCAGGATGTTGAGCCCGACGCCGGTGCGCTGACGCTCGACGCGCAGGTCGATGCGGGCATCGCCGACCGGCAGGTTCTCGATGGTGAGGTGATCGAGGAAGAGCGGCAGCCGCGAATGGGTGAAGCGCACCGTGCGCTCGCGAGCCTTGACCTCGAGGCCGAGGCATGCCTGGAGCAGCATGAAGGGAGCGCCCGATGCCCAGGCCTGGGGCGAGCAGGCCACCGGGTAGAGGGTCGGCGCCTCGCCCTCCCGTCGAGTGAAGCCGCAGAACAGCTCCGGCAGCCGCATGAGCTCGAAATGGCGGCTGGCCTCGAACAGCCCGGCCATGATCCGCGCCGCCTGCTCGTGATACCCGTAGCGGCCGAGCCCCATCGCCACCATCGCGCTGTCGTGCGGCCAGATCGATCCGTTGTGGTAGGACATCGGGTTGTAGCGCCGTTCGCCCGCGGCGACAGTGCGCACCCCCCAGCCCGAGAACGACGCCTCGTCCATCAGCGTCTGCGCCAATCGGTCGGCCCGCTCCGGCGGGACGATGCCGCTCGCCAGGCAGTGACCCGCATTCGACGTCCGGATGCGGGTCGGCCGCTTGTCGCCGTCGAGCGCCAGCGCGTAGGTACCCAGGTCGTCCAGCCAGAACGCGTCGTCGAACCGCTGGCGGAGCTTCTCGGCCTGCGCGCGGAGGACGGCCGCCCGGTCGGGCAGGTCGAGCGCATCGGCCAGGTCGGCGGCGCCGCAGCGAGCGGCGTAGGCGTAGGCCTGGATCTCGGACATCGCGATCGGTCCACCGGCAAGCGTGCCATCGGCGTGGAAGGTCGAGTCGTGCGAGTCCTTCCAGCCCTGGTGGATGAGCCCGCTCGGCGTCCGGCGCTCGTATTCCAGGAAGCCGTCGCCGTCAGGGTCGCCGGGACCGTCCATCCAGGCCAATGCGCGCTCGACATTCGGCCAGATCTTCCGGGCGAACGCGATGTCGCCTGTGTGACGGAAGTGGTCGGCGGCGAGGCCGGCGAAGAGCGGCGTGGAGTCATGGCTGCCGTAGTAGCGGCCGAACGGGATCTCCCCCGTGCCCGCCATCTCCCCACGTCGCATTTCGTGCAGGATCTTGCCCGGCTGAGCGTCGTTGGCGGGATCCTCCGTGTCGGCCTGGAACGCCGCGAGGTACGACAGCACGCCCTTCGCGAGGTCTGGCTGCACCCAGAGCGTCTGGCGCCCGACGATCAGGGCGTCGCGCCCGAAGACCGTCGAGAACCACGGCACGCCCGCGTACGGATACGGCCCGTGCTCGGTCTCGGTCGTCATCATGACCAGGTCGGCGATCGAGCGGCTGAGCCACTCGTTGCAGAGCTCGTTCGAGCTCTCGAAGCGCGCCCCGGTCAGGTGCGCGACGCGATGCAGCTTCCTGGACCGCTTCAGCGCCGGCTCGAAGCCGATCGACCGGGTCCGGCGCCGCTCGTTGTCGCACCCCACGGTCACGTCAAGGCTCGTCTCGCGGCCGGGTGGGAGACGCAGGTCGTAGACGGCGCTCGTCCCGGTCAGCTCGTTCGGCGTCGGGGCGAAGCCGATGCGCGTCCGGCGCTGCACGCCGTCGAGCCCGTCGTACTCGAGCGTGACGCGATCCGCCGCCAGGCGCGGCGGCAGCCGGCGGCCGCGATCCCGGCGACGCATGCCGCGCACCTCGAAGATGTCTGCGAAATCGGCACCGAACGTCATGACGAGCTGGAGGCGTGTCGTGCCCAGCCCGAAGTTGCGGACGGTGATGCGCTCGTAGACCACGCCGTCCCACAGCACCTTGGAGCGCGCAATGTGGACGGTCCCGTGGCCGAGCGGCCTCCCGCCCAGGATCATGTCCGGGTTGGTCAGGTCGATCGAGAGGCGCGAGTTGTCACGCTTGGCGGTCGACCCCAGCAGCAGGGGCCGCTCCTCGCCGATGCGGAGCATGAGGCTGGAGAGGTGCCGCGTGCCCTCGTGGTAGACGCCCTCCTCGGCAAGCCCGACGGGCTTGATGTCGCCGTAGCGGTCGAACAGGGCAAAGGAGTCCTGGTGCTTGAGGACCTGGTTCTGCTCGTCGGCCAGCGCCGAGCTGGCCAGCACGTAATACCGGTTCCCGATCTCGACGATGTCCGCCACCCGCCCCAGCTCAGGCAGCCCGGAGTCGCTGCTCCGATCGGCTGGTGCGGCGTCGGTCATGGGCCCTGGCTCTCCACCGGTTGCGGGATGTGCGTCGAGTCTGCCACGTCAGCACCGCCGACCGCGAACGGGACGAGCCGATCGGCCCGGTTGCCGATGAGCCGCTCGTACACGTTCACGTAGTCGCGCGCCATGCGCTCCACCGTGAATCGCTTCTCGAAGCTGGCGCGGCAGCCCTCACGGCTGATCTCGTTAAGCCGCCCGACGGCGTCCACGGCCTCGTCGATGGTCTCCACGATGAACCCGCTCACCCCCTCAGTGATCACCTCCGGGACCGATCCGGACCGATACGCGACGGTCGGCGTGCCGCACGCCATCGCCTCGATCATGACCAGGCCGAACGGCTCGGCCCAGTCGATCGGAAACAGGAGCGCGTGGGCGTGCGAGAGGAAGTCGCCCTTGTCGGCCGGGCCGATCTCGCCAATGAAGTCGACGTGGTCGTGCAGCATCGGCTCGATGTGCTCCTCGAAGTACTCGCGGTCCGCGTCGTCGACCTTGGCGGCGATCTTGAGCGGGATGCCCGTCAGGTGCGCCACCTCGATCGCGCGATCCAGCCGCTTCTCGGGCGAGATGCGGCCGAGGAACGCCAGGTACTGACCCTGGTCGTACCGCGGCTTCAGCTCGTCGGCCGGCATGCCGTGATGGATCGTCTCGACCCAGTTCACGTTCGGCAGCGGGGCGCGCTGGTCGTTCGAGATGGAGATGAGCGGTGCGTCGGTGAACTCGGCGTAGATGGGCTGGATGTCGGGCAGATCGAGGCGTCCATGCAGCGTGGTGAGGTACGGCACGCCGAGGCGCCGCGACAGCGGGAAGTGGAAGTAGTCAAGGTGCCAATGGATGATGTCGAACTGGTCGGCCATGGCCGCCACGCGCTCGATCTCGAGGATCGCGTGCGCGATCGGATCGATCACATCGGGGTCCAGCCGAAGGGCCTTCGGCGCGCAGGCGATCAGCCTGGCGGCCGTGCGCGAGTCGCCGCTGGCGAACAGCGTCACGTCATGTCCCTGCCGAACGAGCTCCTCGGTCAGGTACGAAACGACTCTCTCAGTACCGCCGTAGGCGGGGGGCGGCACGCTCTCGATGAGCGGCGCCACCTGCGCGATGCGCATCAGGCGTCCTCCGTCATGCGGGGCTGGATGCCCGGACATGTCGCACGTCTCGTGCCAGTCATCGTTCGGCGTCGAGCCGGCGCCGGAGCTCCTCGTTCACCAGGCGCGCGTCGGCGCGGCCCGCGGTGCGCTTCATGACCTGCCCCACCAGGAAGCCGAACAGCTGCGGCTTGCCGGATCGATACTCCTCGACCTGCGATGCGAACTCCGCCAGCACGGCGTCGATCTCCGAGCCGATGGCGCCGCTGTCGGAGACCTGCCCCAGGCCGTCCCGCTCGATCACCGCGCGTGGCGACTCCCCGCTCTCGAAGACTGTTGCCAGCACGGACTTGGCGTTCGTGCTCGAGACATGTCCCGCCCCCACCTCACCGATGAGCTCGACCAGGCCCTCAGGTCGCAGCGCGACCCGATCGGCGCGAAGGCCATCGGCGGCATGCTGGTTGAGGAGCCGGCTGAACTCGCCGGTGATCCAGTTCGCGGCCGCCTTCGGCGCGATTCCGCCCTCGACGACGGCGTCGAAGTACGCGGCCAGGGCCGCGTCGACGGTCAGGACGCCGGCGTCGTAGGGAGAAAGCCCGAGGTTCTCGACATAGCGCGCGCGACGCTTGGCGGGCAGCTCCGGGAGACGCTCCCGCAGCTCGGCCACCCAGGCCTCGGACGGCCGCAGCGGCGGCAGGTCCGGCTCCGGGAAATAGCGATAGTCGTTCGCCTCTTCCTTGCTGCGCTGGATGATCGTGCGGCCGTGCTCCTCGTCCCATCCGCGCGTCTCCTGGGTCAGCGTCTCGGCGCGGTCGAGCGCCTCGGCGTGCCGGGCGACCTCGTACTCGAGCGCCCGCTCCAGGGATCGGAAGCTGTTGAGGTTCTTGACCTCGACCTTCGTGCCGAAGGCGGCGGATCCCATCGGCCGCAGGCTGACGTTGCCCTCGATGCGCATGCTCCCCGCCTCCATGTCGGCATGGGAGGCACCGACGGCGCGCAGCAGCTCGCGCAGCGTCTCGCCGTAGGCGCGCGCCTCGGCCGGCGAGCGCAGGTCGGGCTCGGTCACGATCTCCATCAGCGGCACGCCCGCGCGGTTGAAGTCGACGACGCTGTACCCCCGTCCGGCGTGCTGCATGCGCGCGGTGTCCTCCTCGAGGTGTGCGCGCGTGATGCCGATCGTGACCTCCCGCTCCTCCGACGGCACCGACACCGCCAGGCGCCCGCTGCTCGTCAGCGGCAGGGCGTACTGGCTGATCTGGTAGCCTTTCGGCAGGTCCGGGTAGAAGTAGTTCTTGCGCTCGAACCGGACCGCCTCCGTCTCCACCCGGCAGTCCAGCGCCAGCCCGGTGAGCATCACCAGCTCCACGGCACGCCGGTTGATGACGGGCAGCGTGCCCGGCATGCCCAGGCAGACCGGGCAGACGCGGGAGTTCGGCTCGTCGGCTTGCCCCTCCGGCGGTGCGGTCGGACACGGACAGAACATCTTGGACTCGGTCTGCAGCTGCGCGTGGACCTCGATCCCGATGACCGTCTCGTAGCGCGTCGCCGTGCTGGTGGTCACATGGCGGATTGTACCGGCGCTATCCTGCGCAGCATGAAGATCGGCCAGTGGTCGAACCTGGGACGAGTGCGTGCGCTGCTTCAGACGCAGCTGGGCCAGCTCGGGACCGACGAATACGCATCGCACGTCACCGTGAACCCCGACGGCGGACGCCTTCGCATCCTCGTCGCGGCCGACATCGGCATCCTCGACTACACCTACACGCCGATGGGGCCGGATCCGGCAGGGCCGTGGATCCTGCGTGGCCAGACGACGAAGTGGTCATCCGTTCGTGGCCTCCGCCTCGTAACGGATGCGCAGATCGACGAAACCGCGGACACGACGCGCTCGGTGTGGCGCTTCCTTGCCGAGGAGCCCCGGATCGAGCTGTCGGCGAGCAGCGACGAAGGCGACGTCGCCCTCGAGGCCGCGCTCGCCTTCGCCCGGGCCTGCCTTCAGCACTCGGGCTGATTCAGTACTCGTCCGGCTCCGTCGGAGTCGGGGTCGGCGTCGGGCTCGCCGCATCGACGCTGGCCTCCGCGCTCGCCTCAACCGTCGGCGAGGGTGACTCCTCGTCGGCGCCGGCATCCGTCGGTGCGCAGGCGGCGAGTGTGAGGGCGGCCGCCAGGAGCAGCCCGGTGGTCCATCGGTGCTTCATGCGCATGCATACGCGGCGGGGTTACTCCGGGATGACGATCCTGGAGACGTCCTCGGCCGGCTCCGGCCAGTGCGGGTCCATGGACCGCGCCGTCTCGACCAGGATCTCCGCTGCCGCGAGGTCGCGGTACCACTTGGAATCGGCCGGGATGATGAACCACGGCGCGGCATCCGTGGAGCAGCGGGCCAGCGCGTCGGTGTAGACGGCCTGGAAGTCATCCCATTTCCTGCGTGTCTCGAGGTCGCCCGAGTCCCACTTCCAGTGCTTCGCGGGATTCTCGAGACGCTTCAGGAAGCGTCGGCGCTGCTCCTCCCGGCTGATGTGCAGGAAGAACTTGACGATGCGCGTGCCGTTCGCCGCCAGGTGGGCCTCGAAGGCGTTGATCTGGTCGTAGCGCTGGCTCCAGACCGACTCAGGCACGAGCTCCTTCACGCGCACGACAAGCACGTCCTCGTAGTGCGAGCGGTTGAAGACGGCGATGCGGCCCCTGCCCGGCGTGGCGGCGTGAACGCGCCACAGGTAGTCGTGCCGCAGCTCCTCCTCGGTCGGCACGCCGAACGCGGCGACGCGCGTGCCCTGCGGGTTGAACGCCGTGACGACCTTGCGGATCAGGCCGTCCTTACCGCCCGCGTCGAGCGCCTGGAGCACGACCAGCAGCGACTGCTTCGCCTCCGCCCAGAGTCGCTCCTGGAAGTCGGCGAGCTCGTCGCGCAGCTCTTTGAGCCGATCCTGCGCGGCATCCTTGTCCCCGGTGAACCCTGGCGTGCCGCCCGGGTCGACGGCCGCGAGGTCGGGTGTGGAACCGGGCTCGACGCGCAGCAGGTCGCCGAAGCTCATGACGGCCTCCGCGCGGTGACGTACAGGGCGCCGAACGGTAGGCGGTACCCACCGTCCGCGGTACGCGGGGTGGCTGCCATGAGGTCGTTCGCGAACTGATCGCGGTGCTCCGGGCTCCAGCCGGCGGTGGCACGCCCTCGCGACCCGACGCTCAGCCAGGCGCGATATAGGTCGTCGTCCGCCAGCGAGATGCCGATGGTCGGGTCCGCCGCGGAGTCGATCTGGGACCAGCCCGCCTCTTCGGCCCAGCCGGCAAGCTCCGCCTGGCTCGGGTAGTCGTCGCCCCAGGTGATGCCGTACACGTCGTACACGCCATGCAGGACGCTGGCCGGCACCTCGTCGCCCGGACCGGGCACCGACAGCGAGATGCGGCCCCCTGGTGCGACGACACGACGCCATTCGCGCAGGGTGGCGACCCGATCGTCGGCGAACAGGAGCGCATGGACCGCGAGGACGACATGGGCGGAGTCGTCGCCCAGGGGAAGGTCGGTGAAATCGGCTTCGAGGAACTCGACGCCGGGCACGTCCCGTCGTGCGATCTTCAGCATTCCCGACGCGGCATCCACGCCGGTGACCTGACGCCCGTCGCCGGTGGCGAGGCCCGCGGCAGTCCCCGTTCCGGTGCCGATGTCCAGCACCGACTCGCCCGCCCGCAGGACGGCGCGGCGAATGACCTCGCGTGCCACCGGTCGCAGGGCTGGCGCCATGGTGGCGGCGTACGCGTCGGCGCTGGCGGAGAATCCCTCGGCTCCGCCCGCGCGCTGGAGGGTCACGCGCGGTGGCGAGCGACGAATCGCTCGATGCGATCCATCGCCTCGACTATGTCCTCGTACGCTGCGGCGTAGCACACGCGGACGTGGCCCGTGCCGCTGGGACCGAAGGCCGTGCCGGGTACCACCCCGACTCGCTCCTCCTCCAGCAGCTTCTCCGCGAACGTGCCGTCGTCCAGCCCGGTCGCATCGGTGACGCGTGGGAAGCAGTAGAAGGCGCCCATCGGCTCGAAGCAGGCAAGGCCGATCTGGTTGAAGCGGTCCGTCATGTAGCGCCGCCGGCGGTCGTATTCGTCGTGCATGGCGACGACGTGCGGCTCACCGCTGCGCAGCGCCTCGATGGCCGCGAACTGCGCCGGCGTCGGGGCGCACATGATCCCGTACTGGTGCACTTTCGCGATCCCGGCCATCAGCCCTTCGGGGGCGGCCACGTAGCCGATGCGCCAGCCGGTCATCGCGTAGCTCTTGCTGAAGCCGCCGAGCAGGACGGTGCGCTCCCGCATCCCGGGCAGCGAGCTGAAGGCCGTGTGCTGGTGGTCGCCGTAGACGAGCCGGTCGTAGATCTCGTCGGAGTAGACAAGCAGGTCGTAGGCGTCCGCGACGCGCGCGACCGCCTCCAGCTCGGCGCGGTCGAGCACGGCGCCGGTCGGGTTGTTCGGATAGCCGAGGAAGATCGCCTTGGTTCGCGGCGTGATGGCCGCCTCGATCATCCCCGGGGTCACGCGGAAGTCGGTGGCTCCCGTGGTGCTGACCGCGACGGCCGTACCGCCGGCGAGCTGGATGCATGGCGCATAGGCCACGAAGCAAGGCTCGTGGTAGATCACCTCGTCGCCGCTGTTCAGCGTCGCGCGGAGGGAGGCGTCCACGCCCTCCGAGGCTCCGACGGTGATGATGATCTCGGTGCGCGGGTCGTAGCTGACGTCGTATCGGTCGCGCAGGTTCTGCGCGATCAGGTCGCGCAGCTCGAGCATCCCTCCGTTGGCCGTGTAGTGCGTCTCGCCGGCCTCGAGGCTGGCGATCGCAGCGCGGATGATCGGCTCTGGCGTCGTGAAGTCAGGCTCGCCGATGGTGAGGCTGATGACGTCCTTCATCTCGGCCAGCATGTCGAAGAAACGGCGAATGCCCGAGGGCGGCATCGCGCGCACGCGGTCGTTGAGGAAGTCGGCCGTTGGGCGGCGAATGACGGGCTGGCTGGTCATGCGGCGCTCAGTCTAACCGGCGGCCCCGCCCGGCTCACAGCGCCACCGGGCGCCGTCCCGTACGCTGTGCCGAACATGGGTGCGTTCGAGCTCGTACTCCTCATGCTTGCCGTGGTGGCAGCGGTGACGCTGCTCGCCGAACGCCTCGGCGTGCCGTACCCGATCCTCATGGTGGTGGCAGGGCTGGGCCTGGGGCTGCTGCCGTTCCTGCCGCGCTTCGAACTCGAGCCCGAGGTCGTGCTCGCTCTGTTCCTGCCGCCGATCCTCTTCTCGGCGTCATTCTTCCTGTCCCCGCGCGACCTGTGGCGCAACGTGCGACCGATCGGCCTGCTCGCCGTGGGCCTGGTCATCACCACCACCCTGGCCGTCGCGGCGGTCGCCATGGCCGTCGCCCCGGAGCTCGGTTGGCCAGCAGCCATCGCCCTGGGGGCGATCGTCTCGCCGCCGGACGCCCTCGCGGCCACGGCGATCGCACGCCGGCTCAATCTTCCGCGTCGTCTGGTCCTGATCTTCGAGGGCGAGAGCCTCGTTAACGACGCGACCGCGCTCACCATCTATCGCCTTGCCGTGGCGGGGGCGATCGGAACGGGTGCCATCAACCTCGGCGACGCGGCTGTAAGCTTCGTGGCCGTTGCCCTGGGTGGGGCGATCGTTGGCCTTCTGGTCGGCTGGGTGGCGGCATGGCTCCTCTCCCTGATCGAGGATCCGCCGGTCGAGGTCCTCATGAGCCTCCTGATTCCCTTCGCCGCATACCTGCCGGCGGAGTGGCTCGGCGTGTCGGGCGTGCTGGCGACCGTCGCGGCCGGACTGCTGGTTGGCCTGCGCACACCGCGCGTGATGACATCCGATACACGGCTGCTCGGGACCGCGACCTGGAAGATGGTGATCTTCGTGGTCAACGGCCTCGCCTTCCTCCTCATCGGGTTCCAGCTGCCGGCGCTCGTCGGGAACCTTGAGGGCTTCACCCCCGGCGAGCTCATCGGCATGGCGGCCGCCGTGTGCCTGACGGTCGTCGCGGTGCGGCTCCTCTGGATCTACCCCGCAACCTACCTTCCGCGCTGGCTCATCCCCTCTGTGGCGCGGCGCGATCCCGCCCCACCGGCGCGCGTTCCGATCATCATTGGATGGGGCGGCATGCGCGGTGCCGTCTCCCTGTTCGCGGCCCTGGCCCTGCCGACTGTGACGCTCAGCGGCGACCCGTTCCCCGGACGCGACCTCATCATCTTCCTCACGTTCAGCGTGATCCTCGTAACGTTGATCGGCCAGGGGCTTACGCTCGGACCGCTGATTCGAGCGCTCAACGTCGTCGACGATGGCGCGACGGAGCACGAGGAGATCCACGCTCGAACGGTTGCCACCGAGGCGGCGCTCGTGCGGCTGGAGGAGCTCCGGAAGGAGGTCCCCGGTCACCTTCCCCTCGTCGACCAGCTGCGGGAGCGCTACCTGCATCGCGGCGAGCATCTCGTTCACGATCACCACGACGACCCGGCCCCGGCCGACCCGGAGGACCTCACCCCGCAGGAGGTGGAGGAGATGGAGCACGACGAGATCCGTCGCTCCGTGATCGGAGCGGAGCGGCTGGCGGTGCTGGCGCTCCGCGACCATGGGGAGATCAGCGACGACGCGCTGCGCCGAGTCGAGCGAGACCTGGACCTCGACGAGCTTCGCCGCGAGGCGTGACACGCGGTCAGCCCGTACGCGGGTAGGCTCGTTCGCCTGCTTCGATGCGGATCGGCATCCGGTTCTCCGGCCACGGCAGCGGGCACGTCGCGTACGGGCTGAAGACGCAGGGCGGGTTGTACGCACGGTTGAAGTCGAGCTCGACCGCGCCGTCGGCATCGGGCACGCCCGTGTAGAGGAAGCGACCGCCGCCGTACGTCTCGCTACCGTTCGTGGCGTCACCGAAGACGACCCACAGCTCGCCGCGGTCGCCGCCGGACAACCCCTGGAGCCGATGCGTCTTCCCATTCCGCTCGAAGAGGACGTCACCGGGAGATGCCTGCTCGTCGATCGTGCCGAGCACGTCGGGCACCCGCAGCATCCGGCCCGGCGTCGGCTCGAACCGCGCCTTTAGCCGCCACGCTGGGGCCACCGGCCAGTGGTCGATGCCGTCAAAGTCGCGCCGTCTCCAAGCATCCGTGTCCCATGTCCGGATGGCGAGACGGCCACCCCGCTCGATGACGCAGAGTCGCAAGGGACCGAGCTCGAGCATCGTCGGCTCGCCGTCCCGGTCGGACTTGATGGGCAGGCCGTCAGCCGGCGCGCCTGCCAGCGTGAAGGCCCCATCGGCGATGAGGCCGGCGTCGCCGACCGTCACGGTCCCGGCGCGGCGCGGGCCGCCGGGCAGGGCGACGTCCATGTCGGCACCGGCACCGACCTGGTTCACGCCCGGTTGCAGCCACGCAAGGCCCGCCAGCGTGAGCCAGCCGGTCTCCCGGCGCAGGGCCGCATAGCGCTGCCGCCGCCACGCCTCGACGGCGGCGCGGTGCGCTTCGTCGGAGGTCATCCGGCCGGCAGGAAGATGAGCGTCGGGGCCGTGCCCGGGCCGAGTCGCACGTAGGTCGCGCGATCGCCGCCGACCGGGTTCGTGCGTGCCTCGCGTCCGGCGGTCATCGTGCCGTCGAGGGCGACGGCGATCGGTCCCTCGCCGAACCGCGCCAGGGATGCCGCGGCGTATCCCTCGGTTGCCGGTTCGGCCAGCACCAACACGCTGCGGCCGAGGTGAATCCGCCGGCATCGCGCTCCGAGGACCTCGTCGTCGTCGGCGTCGTGCCAGGCGTCGCCGAACGCCGGGGCCAGGTCGGCCACCGCACGGTCCAGATCGACCGTCGCGAGCACCAGACCGCGGGGCGCCTCGGTCCAGTCGTCGACCGGCCGCGGAAAGAGGCCGAACCTGGCGTCGTCGGCGGGTGGGACCTCGAGCACCTGCGTCGGCGCGCCGCGCACGCCCCACCACAGGAAGCGCGGCTCATCGCCGGGTTCGGCGTAGAGCCACTGCGGAAAGCTCTGGGCGCCGCCTTCGCGCAGGATCCGGTTCAGGGTCGCCTGCTCCGGCACCGCGATGCGGACGTGGCTGACCTCAGGCATCGGAGCTGGTCGGCGGACGGAGCTCGGTGAAGCCGGCGGCGCGCTCGTAGGCATCGGCGACGCGCAGGACGGTCGCTTCGTCGAAGGCTCGCCCGATGACCTGGAGCCCGACCGGCAGTCCCTCCGACAGCCCGCACGGGACCGATACGCCCGGCAGGCCGGCGATGTTCACCGGCAGCGTGCAGGCGTCGTTCAGGTACATGGCCAGCGGGTCATCCGCCTTCGCGCCGATCTTGAACGCGACGTTGGGCGAGGTCGGCGCCAGGATGGCGTCCACGGTCGAGAGAACCTCGTCGAACTCGGCTTTGATGAGCGTCCGGACCTGCTGGGCCTTGACGTAGTACGCGTCGTAGTAGCCGGCGGACAGCGCGTAGGTGCCGAGCATGATTCGCCGCTTCACTTCCGGCCCGAATCCAGAGCCGCGCGAGCGGGTGTAGTTCTCCCAGAGCTCCTCGGCCCCGGAAGAGGCCCCGTAGCGGACGCCGTCGTATCGGGCCAGGTTCGCGCTCGCCTCGGCCGGCGCGATGATGTAGTACGTGGCCAGCCCGCGGTCGGTCGACGGCAGGCTCACGTCGGCGATCTCGGCGCCCAGGTCGCGCAGGGTATCGACGGCCGCGCGAACCGCCGCCTCGACGCCGGGCTCCATGCCCGGCACGAAGAACTCGCGCGGGACACCGAGGCGCAGGCCCTTCACATCTCCGGTCAGCGCGGCAACATAGTCGGGCACCGGGGTGTCGACGGAGGTCGAGTCGCGTGGGTCGTGGCCGGCCAGGGCTGCGAGGACGTGGGCGACGTCGCGCACCGACCGTCCGAATGGGCCGCACTGGTCCAGCGAGCTGGCGAAGGCCACCATCCCGTACCGGCTGACCCTGCCGTAGGTCGGCTTGAGGCCGACCGTGCCGGTCAGGGATGCCGGCTGCCGGATCGAACCGCCAGTGTCGGTGCCGAGCGCGAAATACACCTGACCACCCGCCACTGCCGCCGAGGAGCCACCCGACGAGCCACCCGGCACCGTCGTCTCGTCCCATGGGTTGCGCACGGGACCGTAGGCGCTGTTCTCGTTCGAGGAGCCCATGGCGAACTCGTCGCAGTTCGTCTTGCCCAGGAGCACGGCGCCGGCGTCACGCAGGCGCTCCTCGGCGGAGGAGGCGTACGGTGACCGATAGCCTTTCAGGATCAGCGAGCCGGCCGTCGTCGGGAGGCCACCGGGAAGGTCGCGGCCGTCGTCGTCGAGGGCGCGAGTGACGAAGATGTCCTTCAGCGCGTACGGGACGCCGAGCAGCGGACGGCGGTCTCCCTCACCGCGCGCAAGCGCGCCATCGGCGGCGTCGGCAGCCTCGCGGGCAGCATCGGGGGCGAGCGCCAGGAAGGTGTTCAGGCGGTCGGCGTCGCGCTCGATGCGGGCCAGGCAGGCCTCGGTCAGCTCCCTGGAGCTCGTCTCGCGGGCGCGCAGGGCCGCGGCGACCTCGGTGATGGTGCGGTCGGCAAGCGGGAGCGCCGTCATCGGCCCTCCTCCAGCACGGTCGGGACGCGAAGGAAGTCTCCCTCGCGCAGCGGGGCGTTGGCGAGGGCCGCTTCACGGCCGATCCCGGGGCGTGCCTCGTCCTCGCGCATCACGTTCTCGAGCTGGATCACGCTGGCCGTCGGTCCGACGCGGCTGGTGTCGACATCCTGGAGCGTGTCGATAGCCTCGAGGATGTTCGACAGCTGCGCCTGCATGCGGTCGAGCTCCTCGTCCGTCAGGTGCAGGCGCGCGAGATGGGCGACGTGCTCGACGTCGGAGCGGCTGATAGAGGCCATGCGCCGATGGTA
>CAYYDA010000009.1:0-8550 GCA_964470495.1 uncultured Steroidobacteraceae bacterium
CCATGCCCATGATCCCGTTCGGGAACTCGAGCAGCTCCTGCGCCAGGGCGCCGGAAAGGCCGTAGATCTGGGCGATGCCGTCGCCCACCTCGACGATGGTGCCCACGCCACTGACGTCGGCGCCCTCGTCGAATCCCTTGATCTCGCTGCGGATGATCGACGTGATCTCGTCGGATCGAATCGCCATGGAGTTCCTTCCTACCTAGACGGCGGTCAGCCGGGCGCGCAACCGTTCGAGGCGGCTGCGCACGCTTGCGTCATAGAGCTGATCGCCGATGCGGACGGAGACGCCGCCGATCAACGATTCGTCGACCACTTCGTTCATCTCGATGCGATCGCCGGTCAGGGCGCGGAGGCGCTCGGCGATCGCGGCTCGTTCCTCGTCGTCGAGCGCGAGTGCTGTACGAACCTCGGCCAGCGAGATGCCGCGCTCCCTGCGGACCAGCTCGCGGAAGCGATCAACCATGGCGTCGATCGCGCCGGGGCGTCCGCGGCGAACCATCAGCAGCGCCAGGCTGAGGGGCTCGCGCGCCACCCCGGCCGCGACCTTTCGCAGGACCCGCTCCTTCTCGGCGAAGGGGATGGCCGGGTGCTGGACCAGGCGACGCAGCTGCTCGTTCCCGAGCGCCTCGCGCAGGGTCAGCAGGTCGCGCTCCCACTGGTCGAGCGTGCCGTCGGCACGGCCGATCTCGAAGGCGGCGTCGGCGTAGCGACGGGCGGCTGTCTCGCGGCGTGCCATCGGATCAGCTGCGGGACGACTTGGCCGGCTTTGCCGGCTCGAACTCGCCGAGGAATTGCTCGACGAGGCGCCGCTGGGTCGGGCTGTCCATCTCCTTGCGGACGAGCTTGCCTGCCGCCTGGAGCGCGAGCTCGGCGACCTGGCCGCGGATCTCGGCCATGGCACGGTCCTTCTCGGCAATGATCTCCTCGCGCGCACGCGCCGTGACCCGCTCGGCCTCCGATCGCGCGTCGGCAAGGATCTCGTTCCGAGTGTCCTCGGCGATCTTGTTGGCACGCGCGATCATCTCGTTCGCCTCCTTGCGCGCCTCGGCCACGGCCGCCTCACGCTCGGCACGAGCCAGCTCGCGGTCACGTGCTGCCGCCTCCGCGTCCTCCAGCCCCTTGCTGATCTTCGTGCTTCGCTCGTCCAGCCTTGCGAGGACCGACTTGAAGAGAAATCGATTCAGCAGGTACAGGATGACCAGGAAGTTGATGATCTGGAAGATGAGCTTCGGGAGATCGACGCTGAACGCCTCGAAGAATGCGCCCATGCGCTGCCTCCTTGCCTCTGGTCCTATACGACCGGCGGGATGAACATGAGCAGCAGGCCGATGACGAGGGCGTAGATGCCGATCGCCTCAGTCAGCGCGAGCCCAAGGATGTACGGGACGAAGATGGCGCCCGCGGCCTCCGGGTTGCGGCCGAGGGCCTCCATGGCCTTGCTGACGCCGAGGCCAAGGCCGATGCCGGGGCCGATGGCGCCGAGGCCGATCGCCAGACCGGCAGCGAGATTGGAATCCACTGGTTTCGTTCCTCCTACATGACGCCTGCTCGTTGCGGCAGGCGATGGATCATGCCCTATGCGGGTGCGGCATCCGCCGCTGATAAGTCGTTGGCGTGGGCCGCATCGGCCTCGCCGTGGTCATTGTCGTGCCCCGGCTGGCCCTCCGCGATCGCAACGCTGATGTAGGTCATTGCCAGCAGCGCAAAGACGAGCGCCTGGACGAGGCCGAACAGGAGCTCGAGCCCAAGGAAGACGGCCGGGACGAAGAAGGCGAGCGGCAGGACGAAGACGGCCGCCGTGGTGAGCGCGAGCATCGTCGCCAGCAGCACTTCGCCGGCGAAGATGTTGCCGAAGAGTCGCATCGAGAGGCTGATGAGCCGGCTGAACTCGCTGATGATGTTGATCGGGAACATGAGCGGCGCCATGTAGAGCGGCTGGCCCATGAGCTCCTTGAGGTAGCCCCACCCACCGTGGGCTCGGACGCCCCAGTAGACGAACATCACGAAGGCAATGATCGCCAGACCCAGGGTGAAGTTGAGGTCGGCACTGGCCGGGCGGACGATCGGAATCACGGCCTCGTGTCCGGCCTCGTCGATGTGATTGATGCCGATCGTCCCCACCCCGGGCAGCAGGCCGACCCAGTTCGCGACCAGAATCATGAGGAAGAACCCCAGGATGAGCGCCGCGTAGCTCCGCCATCGACTCGTGGATCCGGAGATGATGCCCGCCATCAGCTCGATCGGCAGCTCCAGCAACCCCTGCATGCGCCCCGGAATGAGCGCTGGATGACGCGAGATGTACCAGGCGGCGAGCAGCAGCAGCAAAGAGGCGAGCAGCGCGCCGACCATCGAGTTCGTGAACCCCAGCGGACCGATCTGAAAGAGCGTCTCCGCCTCGATCGCGACGTGAATCAGGCTTTCGCCCTCTTCCTCCGGCATCTATCTCCTCATCGAATCACGCGCGACGTTCCAGATCGTCACCATCGCCGCGCCGATGCCAAGCACCATCCCGATCAGCGTGAAGATCGGGCTCGTTCGTAGCCAGTTGTCCAGCAGCAGTCCGCCTCCGAGGCCGATCGCCACCGATAGGCCGAGCCGAATGCCCAGGTCCAGGCCCAGTCCCCAGTTCGGCGGGCGCTTCGAGGGCGGACCCTCGGGTTTGCGGTCGCCGGGCGGTTCTGGGTCATGAGCCATCTCGCTCATCTCCCATCGGTGTAGCCCTTCCGCACTCCGGCGCGGATGAGGCGCTGGATTCCGATTGCCGAGATGAGTGTCCCGACCCCCAACCCGATCAGCACAGAAAGGGGCGAGGTCCCCAGCATCCCGTCCACGACGAGACCGGCGACCGCGCCTCCCACGATCGGGATCACCATGATCGCGGTCACCTGGGCCAGGATCTTGATGAGCCCCAACTGAGTAAGTTGTGCCATTCGAGTTCGACTCACAGCGGTCGGACGCCGGGAGTATACCGGAGGCCCCCTCTTCCTGCCGGTGGCACCCTGACGGCGCGCCGCGTCCGGTTAGATGCGTCGCCAGGGGCCGACCTGCAAGTCGCGGGCCTCGATCGGCCGAACTACGTAGGCGCCCGACGACGAAGGGCCGATGCGCGCGTTCCGCTCGCGTTCGACGCTGTTGTCATGCAGATCACAGCTTCGGCCGAACGGCACATCGACGCGCCGGCACGCCGCGTCTACTCCTACATCGCCGACTTCCGGCAGCACCATCCGAACTTCCTGCCGTCGCAGTTCAGCGACTTCCAGATCGAGACCGGCGGCGTCGGTGCCGGGACCGACCATCGCTTCCGGATGACGCTCGGCGGTCGGACGACCGACTACCGCGTCCGAGTCGGCGAGCCGCTGCCCGGTCGCATCCTCATCGAATCCGACCCCGCGCGCCGGATGCTCACCACGTTCACCGTCGATCCGCAGCCGGACGGTGGGAGCCGCGTGCGGATCGAGACCCGGTGGTTCACCGACGGAGTCCAGGGCCTCGTCGAACGACTGGTTGCCCCTCGCATGCTCCGCCGCGTCTACCGCGAGGAGCTCCAGCTCCTGGACCGATACGCGACCGGCACCGGCGCCACGACCCGTTTGAGCGCGCCGACTCCGGCGTGAGCTAGGCCGGGACGTCGGCCGCCGCGCGCGTGGCGGGGAGTCCGGGAACCGGGAAGCGGTCGGCGATCGACGCCACCCGGCCACGGATCTCGGCCTGGGCCGCTTCGTCGCCGCGGGCTGCGATCCCGTCAACGATCAGCGCCGCGATGTCCCGCATCTCCGCCTCGCGCATGCCACGCGACGTGACGGCGGGGGTTCCGACGCGGATGCCGGACCCGATCATCGGCTTCTCTGGGTCGTACGGGATCGTGTTCTTGTTCACCGTGATGCGGACCTCGCCGAGGGCAGCATCGGCCTCCTTGCCGTTCACGCCCAGCGGGCGGACGTCCACCAGCATGAGGTGGTTGTCGGTGCCTCCCGAGATGATGGAGGCTCCTCGCTCGGCGAGAGTTGCAGCCAGCACACGCGCGTTGTCGACCGTCGCCTGCTGATCGGCGCGGAACTCGTCGGACATCGCCTCGCGGAATGCGACCGCCTTGGCGGCGATGACGTGCATCAGTGGCCCGCCCTGCATGCCGGGGAAGACGCTCTTGTCGATCGCCTTGGCGTACTGCTCCCTGCTCAGGATCATCCCGCCGCGCGGTCCGCGCAGGGTCTTGTGGGTCGTGGTCGTCACGACGTCGGAGTGCGGGACGGGCGACGGGTGCACCCCGGCGGCCACGAGGCCGGCGAAGTGGGCCATATCGGTGAAGAGCAAGGCCCCGACCTCGTCCGCGATGGCACGGAAGGCGGCGAAGTCCCACACGCGCGGGTACGCCGTCGCGCCGGTGACGATCATCTTCGGCCTGCGCTCTCGGGCCAGCGATCGGACCTCGTCCATGTCGATCAGGTGTGTCTCGCGGTCGACGTGATATGGCACGAAGTCGTAGTACTGGCCGCTGAAGTTGACGGGGCTGCCGTGCGTCAGGTGCCCGCCCTGGTCCAGTGAGAGCCCCAGCACGGTGTCGCCGGGCTCGAGGAGGGCGTGGTAGACCGCCATGTTCGCCTGGGCCCCAGCGTGCGGCTGCACGTTGACGTGCTCGGCGCCGAAGAGCTCCTTCGCCCGATCGCGGGCCAGGTTCTCGGCGACGTCGACCACCTCGCACCCACCGTAGTAGCGCCTGCCGGGATACCCCTCCGCGTACTTCGCGGTCAGGATGGTGCCCATCGCCTGCAGGACGGCCAAGCTCGGATAGTTCTCCGAGGCAATCAGCTCGAGGTGCGAGCGCGTGCGCTCCTCCTCGTCCCGCACGACCTGCGCGATCTCGGGATCCTCGGTTTCCAGCGGCGCCCAGAAGTCCATGACCGCAGTCTAGACTCCTGTCGTGGACGAAGTGATCGTCATCGGTGGAGGCCAGGCCGGACTCGCGATGAGCCACCAGCTGTCGGCGTAAGCGAGCCCAGCTGAGCTTGCCGTTGACCCTTCTCAGGCATCGGATAATGGCAGTCCGAGCCGCTGCAGGGGATGGGTGCATCAATGGAGCTCTATCCATGGGTCGTCTTCGTGCACGTCGTTGCGATCCTGCTGTTCTTCCTCGCTCACGGGACCGCCATGACGGTGGCGTTCCGGCTGAAGCGGGAGCGTGATCCGGAGCGAATCCGAGCGCTCCTCGACCTCTCGTCGTGGTCGCTCGGCGTCATGCCGTCGATCGCCTTCGCGGTGGGAGTCATCGCCGGAATCGCCGTCGGCATCTGGGGCGGCTGGTTCGGTCAGGCCTGGATCTGGATCGCCCTCGTGGTCCTCGTGGCGATCACCGGATACATGACGCCGATGGTGGCGGCACGCCTCAACGTCATTCGAACGGCGGCCGGAACCCAGGCGATGAACCCGTTCAGCAAGAAGCCGCCAGCGCCGCCGGCGGAGCATGACCCGGCCGAGCTGGCTCGCCTTCTCGAGGCCTGGAATCCGATGCCGCCTGCCGTCATCGGCCTGGGTGGCTTCGTCGTCATCCTCTGGCTGATGCTCTTCAAGCCGTTCTGACCGTGCCGTCCTCGCCGATCCGGACCTCCATGCCGTCCGCGATGGTAGCCAGGGCATCGGCGGTGACCACGACGACCGGCACGACCACGCCGTAGAGCTCCTCGGCGACGGCGGAGCCGACGGCCAGGATGAGGTCGGGCTCCCCGAGGACGATGGCCGCGGGTGCGGTCCCTGTCCGGACCGCCTCGGCCAGCACCGATGCGGACGAGGACGAGCCGCGTCCTGACCGCATGACCACGACGCGCCCGGTGAGGCGTGCCCCGCGCTGCGGGTGGTGCGTGTCGATCAGCTCACCGGTGGCGGGGTCCATCCCGCCCCACAGGCTGAGCGGCTCGTGCAGGACGAGCGCACGACCGCTGGTCTCGCTCATGCGCCGCCCCACAAGTCCGGATCGCGGACGACGCGGCCGGCGACCGCCGACTCGATGCACTCGCGCGACGAGCCGAACACGACGCCGACGCCGATATTGCCCGGCGCGTAGTAGGCCCATTTCCCCGAGTCGGTCATGACCGGTCCGGCGCCGGTGCGCAGGATCGGAGCGACGTAGCTGCACGTGTCGACCAGGAGCTCGACGCCCGCGGCGCGGAGGCGCGTGGCCACGTCGGCCTGCTGCGCCAGCACATCCCGGCCGGTCGAGACAAGGCACTCGACGTTCGCGTGGACGCGGCGGTCGTCGAGCAGCGCGGCATAGCGCTGGAGCTCGGCCGCGGAGGCGTGGGGCGTGCCCAGCGAGATCGCCGTCGGCCGCCCCGATGTCGCCGTTGTCAGCTCGTCGCGCGCCGCGCGCAGCTCCCCCAGGCCGATCACCTCGACGGCTTCGGGCTTCTCGCCCTGGAGCGCGTCACTGAGCGTCGCCGCTTCCGGCGTGGAACCGACGACGTGGAACATCGCCACCGATCCTGACGAGGCTGCCGCCGCCCCGAGCGCCTTGAGGCGGTCCTCCGATTGGCCGGGTGCCATGCCGTCGATGGCCGCCACCGAAGACCCGGCGCGCCGCCCGAGCACGATCCCGAGGACCGGGAACAGGACATCCGCATCTCGCAACGCGTCCGGCACGTCGGTGCCGAGGCGGAGGACGAGCGTGGCGCGACGAGCATCGGTCCGGTGAAGGCCGGCGTATGGGACGCGGCCGGTGATCGCCGCCGCGATATCCAGGAAGTCGCCGTACCGGTTCGTGCGTGCCCCGAGCACGCTGTTGCAGAAGGCGATCGCGTTCGATTCGCCCCAGGCAACCTGCTCGCCAGGGGTAGGGCGCGCGTCGACGAGCTGGTAGGGAGCGCATGTGAAGGTCGGCCGCGCGCCGAGCGTGCGGTATCGGTCCATGAGGAGGCGCCCTCGCTCGGCAGTTCGCGGGTCGCCGCGATTCAGCTCCGGGTGCAGCAGGTCGAGGGCGCCGATGTTGAGGGTGGTCGGGATGCGGACCCGCGCACCGCCGTCGACCAGGCGGTCGACGAAGTCGAGGCTGGCCTCCCCGTGGTACAGGCACGAGTCGACGTGTGCGCGCGACACGTCGATCAGCTCTGTGGCCCCCGTCGACTCCGCCGCGCGCACCACAAGCCGCATTGAGAACGCCGCGCCGTCGCCGGAGGCGCCGTCCAGCAGCGCGCGATCGCTCGGGCTCAGCGCCAGGTTCAGCCGCGCGCCTCTTCCGCCTCGATGCGCGAGATCTTCTCCACCCGCGGCTGGTGCCGCCCACCGGCGAACTCGCCCTCGAGGAAGGCGCTGACGCAGGCCTTGGCCACCTCCGAGCCGACGATTCGGGCGCCCATGCTCAGCATGTTCGCGTCGTTGTGCTCCCGGCCGAGGCGAGCCGTCACCGGGTCGGCAGCCTCCACGCATCGGATGCCGCGGACCTTGTTTGCGACGATCGCCTCGCCGGTCCCGCTCCCGCCAAGCACGATGCCGCGCTCAAACTCGCCGCGCGCCACAGCCCGGGCTACCGGCGCGATGAAGTCCGGGTAGTCCACGGTGTGCGTGTCGAAGGTGCCGAAGTCGCGGTACTCGATCCGCAGCTCGTCCAGCAGTGTGCACAGCTCACCCTTGAGGTGAAAGCCCGCATGGTCGGAGCCGATCGCAACGCGCATCTGGGCGTGGAGTGTACGCGGCGGCCCGTTGCCGATCTATCGGGCCGCCGCGCACAGTTCGATGCGGAGCGCGCTCAGGACGACTCGAGCAGCTCCTTCAGCGCGGTCAGGCGCTCGCGCCACATGGCCTTGATGCGCTCGGCGGTATCGGCGTCCGGTAGCTTCTCGTGTCCCAGGCCGATCTGGGTCTTTCCCTCGCCCTTCGGGAACATGTCGAACCCGACGCGCGACGGCGGATCGTCCCAGTCGAATCGGGCCGACCGGCCACGGTTCGCAGTGCGTAGCGAGATCGGCGCATCAGGCAGCCATCGCGAGCGCAGCGATGCATCGGTGAACGCGTCGGAGATCCGTTCCGCGGCGGCCGCGATCGTGCGGCTGACGCTCACCGAGAACCCTGTGGGCTCCTGGTGCCTCACTCGCATGCCTCGGGCGCGCTCGTAGCCGACGGTCACGCTCTGGGCCCACCAGCGGGGGATCCCGTGCGCGGCCACCAGCCACCGGGCGATCTCGGTGTGCTTCCGCTCGCGGGCTCCCCAGGCGTCGAGGATCTCCAGCCATTGGCCGATCTGCTTGCCGGTCGCCCGAACCATTGCCTCGTGCGACACGCCGGTGAGCTCGATCGGGTCGACCCCGGGTGCGGGCACGGGTGCGGGCGCATCGGTCTTGCGCAACAGCTGGGCCCGGGCGGCCGTGTAGGACTCGCCGGTCTTTGCGGAGCGCGCGCGAACGCGCTGCTTGAAGGTCTTCTGTGTGGTCATCGTCTTCGCTTCCTTGCTCAGCGCATCGCGCCGGACTCACGCTCCTGGACGCACGCGCGGCAGGCAAGACGGGCCTTCCCGAGGAAGCCGATGTTCCCCTTTGCCTCGCGGAGCCGGCGGCGTGAGCGCCG
>CAYYDA010000009.1:8650-18554 GCA_964470495.1 uncultured Steroidobacteraceae bacterium
TCCCGAGGAAGCCGATGTTCCCCTTTGCCTCGCGGAGCCGGCGGCGTGAGCGCCGGGGATCGAGGTTTGGCGCGGGAGGCGCGACTGGCTCATCGTACTGCGCCGCGTCAACGCCGCCGGTTCTCCTCAGGCCAGCTCGACGACTGCCGCGAGTTGCTCGCGCGTCACCGGCCCGTCGCGCAGGATGCGCGCAGGGCTGACCGAGAGGTCGAGCACCGTCGATGCGACGCCACCAGGCACCGTACCGCCGTCCACGACCGCCGCCAGCTCGTCCTGCTGCATCGCGAAGGCGATGAGCACGTCGTCGGCGCCGAGCGTGTCCGGCTCGTCGGAGCGGTTCGCGCTCGTCGTGAAGATGGGGCCAGCCGCCCGGATCAGCTGAAGGGCAACGGCGTGGTCAGGCGCGCGAAAGGCCTGCGACTCGCCATCGGCGGTCGGCAGGATGAGCGATAGCGCGCCCGGCCAGAACAGCTTCGCGAGCTGGTGCGCCCGGTCGTCGGCCTGTCCGCCGGCCCCGATCGCCTGGGCCAGGTCCGCGATAAGCATCGGGATACGTCGCTCCCGGGGGCGTCGCTTGAGCTCGAACAGGGCGTCGAGCCGCTCGGGATGGGTGGCCGCCACGCCCACGCCGTAGACGGTGTCGGTTGGGAAGGCGATCACGGCTCCCTCATGCAGGAGCGTGACCGCCCGCGCGATCCCGTCCGGGGTCGGGGGCAACCGATCGGTCATGCCGTCAGCCCGGAAGGTCGATTCGCAGGACCCGGTCGAGTCCGGCGAGGTCCGGCACGACGGCGACCGATGCACCGGGCGGCGCCAGCGCGGCGATATCCGCGCCCTGCCCCACGCCGATCTCCAGCAGCACGGTCGCCCCCGGAGCCGCGTGCGCCGGCAGCTCGGCGAACGTGCGGCGCAGGAGCTGAAGACCGTCCGTGCCGCCGTCGAGTGCGATGCGCGGCTCGTGGCCCAGCGACCCGTGGCGAGCGTCGACCTCCGCGCTCGGCACGTACGGAAGGTTGGCGACGACGACGTCCGGCCGCGGCAGCAGGCCACCGGCCGGGCCGAGCAGATCGGCGAACGCTGTCGTGACGACCCCGCCGACGCCGTGCGCCTCCAGGTTCTCGACGGCGAGCTCCAGCGCTTCGGTCGACACGTCGCTGGCGATCAGCGTGAGACGCCCGTCCTCCAGTGCCCTCCGCATTCGCACGGCGACGGCCACGGCCACCGCCCCTGAACCGGTGGCGACCTCCCATGCAACGACCGGTGCACCGTCGTGCCCGAGGCGGTTCGCGATGACGGCCATGGTCGCCTCGGCGAGGAGCTCCGTCTCGGGCCGCGGGATCAGGGCGCGGCGGTCGGTCCGGATGCGCAGCGAGTGCCACTCCTTGAACCCGCGGATGTATGCGACCGGCTCACCCGCCTCGCGGCGACCAATCGCCGATTCCAGCCGCTCCTTGACATCGGCTTCGAGCGCGGCCTCGGGGTGGGCGAGGAGCCAGGCTCGGTCGCGGCCGATGACATGCGCGAGGAGCACCTCCGCGTCCAGCCGAGCGGTCGGCGAGCTCGCGGTGCGGAGGCGCTCGGTTCCGTCGAGCAGTGCGGTGCCCACGGTCGTTACGTCCGTCGTCCGAGCGGCCGTCACGCGGCTCCATCCGTGCCGAGCTCATCCAGTCGCCGCGCCTGATCGGCCTCCACCAGCGGCTCGATCACCCGATCCAGGTCCCCCTCCAGCAGCCCGGGCAGGTTGTGAACGGTCAGGCCGATCCGATGGTCGGTGACCCGATCGTCGGGGAAGTTGTACGTGCGGATCTTCTCGCTGCGCTCGCCGGAGCCGACCTGCGAGCGGCGCTCGTCGCCGCGCTCCGCGGCCTGGCGCGCCTGTTCGGCCTCCAGGAGCCGGGCCCGAAGGACCGAGAGGGCCTTGGCGCGGTTCTTGTGCTGGCTCTTTTCGTCCTGGATGGCCACCACCAGGCCGGTCGGCAGGTGGGTGATCCGCACGGCCGAATCGGTGGTGTTGACGCTCTGACCGCCCGGACCGCTTGACCGATACACATCGACCCGAAGATCCTTCTCGTCGATCTGGATCTCGACCTCGTCCGCCTCCGGCAGGACCGATACCGTTGCCGTCGAGGTGTGCAGCCGGCCGGAGGCCTCGGTCACGGGCACGCGCTGCACCCGGTGGACGCCCGATTCGAACTTCAGCCGCGAGTACACGCCACTGCCGCGCAGCTCGGCGATGATCTCCTTGAACCCGCCCGAGCCCGACTCGGACGTCGAGAGGATCTCGACCTTCCATCGCCGCCGCTCCGCGTAGCGGGCGTACATGCGGTACAGGTCGGCGGCGAAGAGCGACGCCTCGTCGCCACCGGCGCCGGCGCGCACCTCCACGATGACGTCGCGGTCGTCGTTCGGATCGCGCGGGACGAGCTGGACTCGGAGCGCCGCCTCGAGCTCCGTCTCGCGTGACGAGAGCCGAGTGATCTCCTCGCGGGCCATCGTCCGCATCTCCTCGTCGGGATCGTCGGCCATGGCGCGCGTGCGATCGAGCTCCTCACGCACGCCGCGCCACTCGCGCAGGGCGGCGACGATCGGCTCCAGGCGGGCGAGCTCACGCCCAAGGTCGGCGATCGCGGCGTGGTCGGACGAGAGCTCCGGCGACGCCATCTGGCGGCCGATCTCCTCGTACCGGGCTTCCAGCTCGGCGAGCCGGTCGATCATGCCCGTGCCGCGGCTGCGGCCTCACGATCGGATGCGAGGCACGACTCCAACGACGCGATGCTGACCTCGAGCATCGAACGGTCCGGCGGCCGGGTGGTGAGCGACTGAAGCCACAGGCCGGGCGCATACAGCGCGCGCACCAGCCCATTGCCGTAATGCCGCGCGCCGAAGCGCACGAGCTCGTAGGCGAATGCGGCGATCACGGGCACCAGCACGATCCGCGACAGGAAGAGCAGGGGCAGCGGGACGCCGGCTCGCGGGACGAGGCTGAAGAAGAAGATGCTGATCACGACCACGATCAGGATGAAGGTGGTCCCGCATCGGGTGTGTGCCGTCCCGAAGGCGTCGACCTCCTCGGGGGTGAGGGGCTTGTCGGCCTCGTACGCGCTGATCGCCTTGTGCTCGGCGCCGTGGTAGGCGAAGACCCGCTTGATGTCGCTCATCAGCCCGATGGCGGCGATGTAGGCGATGAAGATGACGAGGCGGATGAGACCCTCGACGGCGTTCGCCGCGAAGTCATTGTTCGTCGCGTCCTCGGCGAACGTGGACAGGAAGAGCGGCAGCAGGAAGAAGAGCCCGATCGCGAAGCCGATGCTGAAGATCATCGTGATCAAGATGGTGCCCTTGCCGAGCTCGACGTCCTCGCCCTCGGCGGCGATCGACGCCGACCGCATGAGCATACGGGTGCCGATGACGAGGGTCTCGTACAGCAGGAAGATCCCGCGCAGGAACGGGATCTTGATGAGCTTGCGGTCCGCGGACAGCGCCGCCGGAAGTGGCTCGGACATGGTCAGGATCTCGCCGGACGGCGGACGGACGCTCATGGCCACGGTCGTCCGACCGCGCATCATGACGCCCTCGATGAGGGCCTGGCCGCCGTAGAAGAAGTCGGGCATGCGGAAGCGGCGCTTGCCGTTGGCATCGGTGACGGCGCCGATCACCAGCGGGCCCGCCGCGATCAGCAGCTCCGGAATGAGGAAGAAGAGGTGCGGCGCAAGCTGCGCCGGCCACCGGTTCGGGCGCCGACGCATGCGCTTCAGGTCAGCGAAGCGAGCGCTCGAGGCGCTTCTGGAAGCGCTCGACCTGGCCCGCCGTGTCGACGATATTCTGCGTGCCGGTGAAGAAGGGATGGCACTTGTTGCATACCTCGACCTGGATCGACTCGGCGGTCGACCCGACGGAAAAGGTGTTGCCGCACCCGACGCAGCGGACCTGCGCCTGGTGGAACGTTGGATGAATCTCGGCCTTCATGGTGTCTCGTGGTGCTCCGTGCGCGTCAGGCGGACTGGTACTCGCCGGCCTCGATGCTGACGCGCTTCCTGTTTCGGGTTGCGTGGGTAAACCGGACCTTGCCGTCGGCGGTCGCGAACAGCGTGTAGTCACGCCCCATCCCGACGTTCTCGCCAGGATGGAAGGTGCTGCCGCGCTGACGGACGATGATCGTCCCGGAGAGGACGTACTGCCCATCTCCACGCTTGACGCCGAGTCGTTGTCCTGCGCTGTCTCGCCCGTTCCTGCTGGACGAGCCGGCCTTCTTGTGTGCCATCGATTACTCCTCGGCCTGGGTCTTCGCCGTGCTGGCCTTGCTACGGCGTCGGGCGGCCGGTTTCGCGGGCGCATCGGCATCCGGCTCAGCCTTGGCCCCCGCCCCCGCCTCCGCCTTGGGCTTGGCGGGCTTCCGCGTTCGTCCCGGCTTTGCCGGGGCTTCCCCCGTCGCCGATACGTTCGCGTCGGTCTCGGCTGCCGCCTCTGCCTTATCGGCCTTCGTTGACTTCTTGTCCACGGTGTTGATCCCGTCGATCCGCACGCGGGTGAGGTGCTGCCGATGGCCGCGGGTCCGGCGGTACTTCACCTTCTGCTTGAACTTGAAGATGATCAGCTTCGGGCCGAGCTCCTCGGCCAGCACGGTGCCGCTGACGCTTGCGCCGTCAACCGTGGGCGACCCGATGGTCACCGCATCGCCGTCGCCGATGAGCAGCACGCGGTCGAAGGTGACCGATGCACCGGTCTCCTCCGCCAGCCGCTCGATGACGAGCTCGCTGCCGGCCTCGACGCGATATTGCTTTCCGCCTGTCGTGACGACGGCGTACATGCTGCTCCCCTGGGTCTGATGAATGCGTGGCGCCGTCCGTTGGGCGCACACTAAAGCGGGCCGAGTGCTCAGCCCGCGGGAGCACGAAGTTTACCGGGCGATCGGGGGAGTGTCAACGAAGAGGAGGCGCGTCCGGACCGCCCGCTTCACCCGCAGTGGGAGGTCGAGGGCCGCCACGATGTCCTCCGGGCGTCCCGCGCCGCTGGCATCCAGCTGGAGCACGGCGCGCAGGCGGGCGGTGTGGTTCTTCTCGTCCACCTCGATCACCTCGACATCATCGATGAGCGGCCGCAGGTCGCGGTCGCCGGCGTCGCTCCGCCGCTCGCTCTCGCCGCGCCTCCGCTTGCCGGTCAGCTCTCCTGCCGCGAGCAGCCGCACGACAGCACCGCGCAGCGCATCGGAGGTCAGCTCGTCGTTCCCGCTGACCTCCACCTCGTACTCGGCACCACGCAGCTGAGAGGCGGCCGACGGGAAGCCGTGCCACACCTCCTTCGCGTCGCGGAGCTCGATGCCGTCCGGGAAGAGCTCCCCCGCGGCCTGGATGCGGTCGATCGGGACCAGCTCGTCGAAGTACGCGTCGATCACCTCGCCGCGAAGCTCGATGCCGACGGGGAGGTTCGCCGCGAGCTTGATGCGCGGGCGCGGCTTGATGGCTTTGGTGTAGGCAAGGGGAAGGCCCGCTTCGCGAAACGCGCGCTCGAGCCCGTCCACCAGGTCTGCCTGGCGCAGGCGCAGCGCCGGCGCGGCGCGGCTCAGGAGGAGCTGCCACCGCTGGCGCGGCGTGGTGTCGGGGGTTCGTTTCGTCATGGACTGACGATCGTACCGTCGATCCCGGCCGACGGCCAGCGACGCGAGGTCGGACGTGGGGTTCAGAGGGTCGGTTTGTGAGCTCGCATGCGGATCGATTGAAGGATGCCCATGCCGAAGAGGAGGCTGATCAGGCTCGAGCCGCCGTAGGTCACGAACGGAAGCGGGATGCCGGTGACCGGCATGATCCCGGTCACCATCCCCACGTTCACCATGACCTGGATCAGGATCATGCTGGCCAGGCCGACGGCAATCAACATCCCGAAGGCATCGCGCGCCTGCCAGCCCACGAGCAGGATGCGCCAGATGAGGAGGCCGAACAGGACCAGGACGACCATGCCTCCAGCGAATCCGAGGTCCTCGGCCACCACCGTGAAGATGAAGTCGGTCGACTGGACCGGGATGTACCCACGCTGCCCCTCGCCGCCGACCGTGAGCCCGCGACCGAGCCAGCCACCCGAGCCGACCGCGTTGAGCGCCTGGATGAGCTGGAAGCAGGCGCCCTGCGGATCGGCCGATGGGTCCAGGAAGCAGAAGAGGCGCTGCCGCTGATAGTCGTGCAGCAAGCTGACTGCCACGGGCGCGGCAGCGATGACGCCCGCGGCGAAGAGGCCCATCCACGCGAGGCTGGCGCCGCTCATGAACAGCATCCCGACGAGGATGCCGACGAACACCAGCGCCGTGCCGAGGTCGGGCTGCCGAAATACGAGGAAGGTCGGCACGGCCATGAGCGCGCCAGCCACGAGGATGGTGGACAGGCGCCCGATCCGTTCCCGGCGCCCGGCCAGGTAGGCGGCCAGGACGCTGATCATCAGCACCTTGCTCACCTCGCTGAACTGGAAGTCGAGCCCGGCGACCGTGACCGACATCTGGGCACCGAACAGGTTCGAGCCGATCAGCATCGTCAGGATCAGGAGGCCGAGTACGACCAGGTAGATCGGCACGGCAAGCGTGCGCAGCCAGTGGTAGTCGACGCTTGCGACGACGAAGAACAGGATGAGGCCGATGACGGCCCAAGTCATCGTCTTCACCGTCTGGCTCATGCCCGCACCCGCGCCGGGCGACGGGTCGTTGTAGCCCGCCGAATAGCCCATCACGATGCCGAAGCCGATGAGCAGCAGCACGTACACAAGGAGCTGCAGGTCGAAGTGACGCCAATCGCGAGCCTTGAACGATTCAACAAAGGTTGCAGTTGCGACGCCCACCGGTCAGTTCGCCGTCACGAGGCTGAAGTCGTTCGGATCCAGGCGCAGATCCTGGTCGAGATCGTAGTAGAGCTGGAGGAAGTACTTGACGACCTCGGCCGAAACGTTTCCGGGCACGACAGCCGAGTAGTTGAAGCTGACGATGGCCAGCTCCGCATCGGTTGCGCCCGCGACGCTCGGCAGGTATGCCACGAACCATGAGTGGAAGGGGAGCGTCCCCTCAGGCGTGAGCTCGCCGAACTCGGCGGTGCCGGTCTTGCCCGACAGCGCACCGGGCAGGTCGAGCTCGCTGATGTTGTAGGCATGCCCCGAGGTGATCACCTCGCGCGCGCCGATGCGCATCGTCTCGAGCGTGGCCGAGTCGGCCGCGATCGGGTGGATCACCTCCGGCTCGTACTCGCGGATCATGTTGCCCGAGGCGTCGGTCTCGCCGCGCACGATCATCGGCCGCATCAGGTTTCCACCGTTCGCAACGGCCGCATAGGCGTTGAGAACCTGGAGCGGAGTGACGGCGATCACGTTCTGGCCGATCCCTGCCTGTGCGAGCTCGCCGGTGAATACGCCCGACCGGCCCTGCTCGCGTGCCCATTCGGTGCTGGCGATGATCCCGGCCTCCTCGCTCGGCAGCCGGATGCCCGACAGCTCGCCGAAGCCGAGCTGGTGCGCCCACTCCGCCAACTGGTCGATACCGGTCTCGACAGCCATCTGGTAGAAGAACGTGTCGGAGCTCTTGGCGAACGCGTCCACCATCGCCAGCGGCCCGAAGCCTGCGCGGTTCCAGTCGTACAGGCACTCGCCCTCGGGTGCGCCTGGGATCTGGTAGCACCCGTAGGTCGGCCATTGGCGGCTGGCGGTGGTCACGCCCTCCTCCATGGCCGCAATGCCCGTGACGAGCTTGTAGGTCGATCCGGGTGGGTAGATGTCGCTGATGGCATGGTTGCGAAGCGGCTTGTTCGGGTCGGTCAGGTACACCGCGAACTCATCCGCGCTGATGCCGGCCGCGAACTGGTTGTTGTCGTAGGCGGGCAACGACACCATCGCCAGGATCTCGCCGGTCTGCGGATTCATCACCACCGTAACACCCTGGCTGACGTCGGCCACGTCCATGCCCCAGGTCAGCGCCTGCGTCGCAAGCCGCTGCATTTCGGCGTCGATGGTGAGCATCAGGTTGGTGCCCGGCTCCGGTTCGCGCACGGTCTCGATGACCTCGAGCAGGCGGCCAGACGCATCGCGCTCCACCAGCCGCGTCCCGGGCGTGCCGCGCAGCTGCGCCTCGAAAGAGGACTCAATGCCCGTCTTGCCGATCACGTCGTCGCGCATGTAACCACCGGTCTCGAGGCTCTCGAGCTCCTCGCGGCTGATCGGACCCGTGTAGCCAACCACGTGCGACAAGAGCTGGCCGCCGGGCGCGCCGGTCTCGTCGAGGTACCGCCGGATCGGCTCGACCTCGATGACGACGCCGGGCAGCACATCCGCCTCCTCGCCGATGAGCAGCGCCGCGTCACGCCCGACGCCGCGCGCAACCGGGACGAGGTCGAACGGGGATCCGCTGAACGCATCCAGGCGACTGAGCAGTACCGAGCGGTCGACGCCGATGAGCTCGGCAACGCGCGCGAGCACTCTCCCACGCGCCGAGACAGGAAGGTCGGCCGGTCGAACCTTCACCGTCCACGACGGAATGCTTACCGCCACCGGATGGCCTGCACGGTCGAAGACCAGGCCGCGCGGCGCCGGGACGGACACCTCGACCGTGCGATCGGCCGCGGCCCTGCCGGCGTACATCTCGCCGCTGACCACCTGGAGCTGGAAGAGCCGACCCCCGAGGATCAGGAGCAGCACCGCCGCCGTGATCGCGAAGGCGATGAACCGACCCCGCGCTCGGTGAAGGTCGACGCGGCCGTCGTTCAGGTCGGCCATCGGCTCACCATGCAGGTGCATCCTCCGGCGTATACCGCGTCGCAAGGGCGCGGGCCGGGACCAGGAGCAGCCCCACGAGGGCCGCGTTCAGCACGGCGGCCACCAGGATGATGTCGAACGGCGGCCCGGCCGGGGTGGCCTCCCTAACCAGCTGTGAGATGAACAGCGAGCCGATATCGGCCACGACGGACCCCACGAAGGCCGCGACCACCGGATAGACCCAGACCAGGCCGCCCAGGACCCGGCTACCACCGGCCACGAGCGCCGCCACCACGAGCAAGACCAGCGGAACCGATCCGAGTGGTTCTCCGACGAGCAGATTTGCGGTCAAGCCGGCCACAAAGGCCCATGTGATGCCGGGCACGAACCCCGCCAGGCAGGTGACCAGCACGACGGCCACGAGCACGAGATTCGGTTTCACGCCGGCAACCACGATGACCGGAGCGAGCCCGGCATGCACGATGCCGACGACGACGGCGAGGAGCGGGCTCAGGTAGGACATTGAGATCGGTGTGCGGGCCGCTGCGAGACGCCGACAAGGTATCACGTGAAACATGCTCGGAGAGTGTGGATAACTCGTGGTTGCCACGGCCCGGCGCGCCGCCGGTAAGCCGTCGGTAAGCGGCCGAGAACGGCCGAAACTGGTAGAATCGAGCCAGATACTCAACTCGCAGTGGAGTACGCGTGGTCCGGGTCACGGCCTGTACGAACCAGAAGGGCGGCGTCGGCAAGACGACCACGGTCATCAACCTGGCGGCCTTTCTTGCACTCTCCGGAACGCGGACGCTCGTGATCGACCTCGACCCGCAGGGCAACGCCACCAGCGGCCTCGGGATCGATCGTCGGGCGGTCGAGCGGTCGTCCTATGACGCTCTCGTGGATCGGGTGCCGATCTCCGAGCTCGTGGTCGAGACGCCGGTACAGGGCCTGGACCTCGTCCCATCCGCGCCGTCGTTGTCGGGAGCCGAAGTCGAGCTCGTCGGCATCGCGGGGCGTGAACGTCGGCTGACGGCCAGCCTCGCGGAGCTGAACGGCCGGTACGAGCGGGTATTGATCGATTGTCCGCCGTCGCTGGGACTGCTGACCGTCAACGCGCTGACCGCGGCGGACGGCGTGCTGATCCCGATTCAGACCGAGTACTACGCCCTGGAGGGCCTGAGCCAGCTGG
>CAYYDA010000010.1:0-18232 GCA_964470495.1 uncultured Steroidobacteraceae bacterium
CGTTCTTCACCGGCTACGCGGTCGAGATCGGGCTGCTCATCGACATCCTCGACAACGTCGGGCTGTCCGCCATCGGGCAGGTCGACCTCGAGCGCCGGATTCACCGCAACCAGCCGCTGCCGAACCTGTCGCAGATGGCCTACGTCATCCTGCAGGGCGCCATCCGCAAGCTCGAGGAGCGCCACCGGCTCGAGCTGCTCACCGAGGTCGGGCGGGGGATGAAGCTCATCAACACCGGCAAGGACCGATTCAACCTGGAGGTCCTGGAGATCGGCGACGAGATTCGGGCGCCGATGATCTCCGTCCCGGCCTATGTCGAGCGCCGGAAGTCCCTGAAGGACCGATGACCGCGAGCGCGGCGACCGATGCCGCTGGTCGCTCGCTCACCGTCCTCGTCGCCCCCGACTCGTTCGGCGGTGCGCTCGATTCCGTGGGGGTGGCCGCCGCCATCGCCGCCGGCTGGTCTCGTGTGCGGCCGCAGGATGCCGTCGTCCGCAGGCCCATGGCGGATGGCGGCGAGGGCACCCTGGCCGCCGTGGCCGATGCCTTCGGCGATGCCGCGGAGCGCCGCTCGACCTCCACAACCGATGCCGTGGGCCGCCCGATCGAGGCGGTATGGCTCCTGCTCGACCAGGGACGCGGAGCCTTCATCGAGATGGCCGCCGCCTCCGGCCTTGCGCGGCTCGCGCCTGACGAGCGGACGTCGGCCAGCGCACGCAGGGCCTCGACCCGCGGCACCGGCGACTTGATCCGTGCCGCCCTGGACGCCGGCGTGGAGCGCATCACGATCGGGCTGGGTGGCTCGGCAACGACGGATGGGGGCAGCGGCCTGCTCCGGGCGCTCGGCGCGCGCTTCCTCGGCGCCGGTGGAAGCGAGCTGCCGGAGGGGGGCGCAGCCCTGGCCGGCCTGTCACGGATCGACGCGTCAGGGCTCGATCCCCGGCTGCGCGACGTGGCGCTTGTGGTCGCCTCCGACGTGACGAACCCGCTGTGCGGACCGCGCGGCGCCGCCGCAACCTACGGTCCGCAGAAGGGCGCCGATCCGGCCGCCGTCGATGAGCTCGACGCGGCGCTGGCGACGTACGGCCGGGCGATCGAGTCGGCGACCGGGCGCCTGGTGGCTGACCTGCCAGGTTCGGGCGCCGCCGGTGGCACCACTGCGGGCCTGATCGGCTTCACGGGGGCAGTCGTGCGACCGGGCGTCGAGGTGATGGCCGAGCTGGTCGGGCTGGCCGTGGCGCTCGAAACGGCCGACCTCGTCATCACCGGCGAGGGCCGGGCCGATGAGCAGACGCTCCAGGGCAAGACGGCGATGGGCGTCGCCACCCTGGCCGCACCGCGCCAAACGCCGGTCGTGCTGCTGTGCGGTGGCCTGGGACCGGGTGCCGAGGCGCTCGACGTGGCGACGGCGCTGGCCGTCGTGCAGCCGATCGTCGACGGGCCGATTGACCTCCAGACCGCCATGGCGGAGACGAAACGCCTGCTCGTCGCCGCCGCCGGCAGGCTGGCGCGCACTGTTGGCATCGGTCTCTCGCTTCCGCGTTAGCGTTCGTCGGCGATACTGGCGACATGATCATCACGACGACGCCCTTCGTTCCGGGCCACCTTGTCATCGAGGCGAAGGGCCAGGTGTTCGGCCTCGTCGTTCGGTCCCGCGGCCTGGCGGGCAACATCAGCGCCGGCCTCCGCTCGCTCGTCGGCGGCGAGATCAAGGAGTACACCGAGCTGCTCGAGGACACGCGCCGGCAGGCTCTCGACCGGATGGTCGCCAACGCGACGATGATGGGCGCGAACGGCATCATCAGCATGCGATTCGACAGCTCCCAGCTGAACAGCTCGATGAGCGAGATCGTCGCCTACGGCACCGCGGTCGTTATCGAGGCCGATGCCGGGGCGCCGCAGCCGGTCGAGTAGCCGCCCACCCGCATGTTCACCACGCTCCGCATCGTCGTCGGTGCCGGCGCCGCGCTCCTCGTTGCAGCGGGGATCGGCGTCATCGCGATCGGCGGGCCTCCCGGGCTCAGCGGGCTCTGGCTCGTTGCGATGGGAGCCATCGGCCTCGTCGCGGTCGCGTTCGAGCGGACCCGCTACCGCTCAGAGGATGCTGAGCGACGCGGCCAGGATCCGGGAGTCGCCGGCGTCGACGCCGACCCGATTGACCCACGCTTCCGGCCGACCGACGAACGCTTCGTCGACCCGACCAGCCGCCGAGCGGTCCGGGTCTGGGCCGATCCCGCGACCGGCGAGCGTCGCTATCGACTCGACGAATGACGAGGAAGCCGACCCGCGGCCGCGGCCCAAGCCCCCAGAAGCGAGCGGCCGATCGGCGAAAGCGGCGGAAGCTGGCCGAGGTCGTCCTGGAGCGGCTCGGTGAGCGCTACGACCACCCGGCCTGGGCCGGCCCGAGGGTCGACACCGTCAGCGAGCTGGTGCTGACGATCCTCAGCCAGAACACCGCGGACACGAACTCGTTCCGCGCCTTCACCACGCTGCGGGACCGCTACAGGACCTGGGACGACGTGCTCGGCGCCCCGACCGACGAGCTGGAGGACGTCATCCGTCCCGGCGGCCTGGCGCCGACCAAGTCACGTCGCATCCAGCACGTCCTGGCCGAGGTCCACGCCGCCACGCGCGGCACGTGGGACCTGTCGTTCCTGGGCACGATGCCGCTGGGCGAGGCGCGTGAATGGCTGACCTCGCTGCCGGGGATCGGGCGCAAGACGGCCGCCATCATCCTGCTCTTCGGGTTCGGCCGGCCACAGATGCCGGTCGACACCCACGTCCATCGCGTCACCATCCGCCTCGGGATGCTGCCACCGCGCACGCCGCTTCCGCGCGCGCACGACCTGCTCGAGGAGGTGCTCGAGCCCGGCGAGATGTACCCGTTCCACGTCGAGACGATCCGGCACGGGCGGGACACCTGCCGCGCGCCGCGGCCCATCTGCGGCCTCTGCCCGCTGACCGACGTCTGTGCCTATTACGTCCTCGCCGCCAAGGGCAAGGCACCGATGGCGCCGATCCCGAAGGGCGCCATCGATGCCGATGCGCCGCCGCGGTACCACGACCAGCTCATTCACGGCTGGATGCCGCCGAGCGCCTAGCCCTTGACGGCGCCCTCGAAGCCGGCGGAGTCGAGGAAGAGGCGCTGGAAGATGAGGAAGATCGCGATCGGGATCAGCGAGGAGACAAAGAGCGCGGCCAGGAAGATGTCGAGCTCGATTGCGCCCTGCAGCGTCGGCAGGCGCACCGAGAGCGGCTGCATGTCGGGATCCGGCAGGACGAGGAGCGGCCACAGGTAGTCCTTCCACGTCGCGATGACAGCGAACACCGAGACCACGCCCAGGATCGGACGCGACATGGGAAGGACGATCGACCAGAAGAGCCGGAAGGCACCGGCGCCGTCCGTCTTTGCCGCATCGAAGATGTCGCGGGGCAGGTTGTCGAAGAAGCGCTTCACGAGGAGGATGTTGAACGCGTTGGCGCCGGCAGGAAGCCACACGGCCCAGAACGTGTTCGTGAGCGGCGTCCCGAGAATGGGCGGATTCAGGATCACGAGGTAGAGCGGCACGAGAAGCACGATCGCCGGCACGAACAGAGTGACGAGGATGAGGCCCGTCAGGAACGATGCGTAGCGCGGCCGCAGCACCGAGAGCGCGTAGCCGGCCGTCGTGGCGACCACCAGCTGCACGAACCACGCGCCCAGCGCGATGATGATCGTGTTCGCGAAGTAACGCTCGATATGTTCCTCGGTGAACGCGGCGGCGAGGCTCCCCCAATCGACCCCGTTCGGCCACAGGGCGATCGGATTCTGCAGCGTGTCCTGCGTCGGTGTGATGGCCGACTTCGCCAGCCACAGCATCGGTCCCAGCCCGACGACCACGAGGAAGATGAGGAGGCCGATGTGAAGCACTCGCAGCCCGCGCCGCACACCGGGCTGACGGCGGTCGGAGCTCGAGAGGATGCCACGGGACGCCTCGGTCGACCGTCGGCGGGCACGGCGCGTGAGCATCGGAATGGTCACGTGGTGCTCCACGAGCGCGTGACACGGAAGTAGACCGCGGACAGGACGGCGAGGAATGCGGCGAGCATGAGGCTGAGCGCGGTCGCCGCCCCGTAGTCGCCGCCGACGCTGTTCTGGAAGGCGTACTTGTAGATCAGCAGCAGCACCGTCATGGTCGCGTTGGCCGGTCCGCCGGCGGTAAAGAGGAACGGCTCCAGGAAGATCTGCGAGGTCCCGATGATCTGGAGGATCAGCGTGATGACCATCACGCCGCGCAGCTGCGGGATCGTGACGTGCCGCACCTTCTGCCAGATCGAGGCACCGTCGACGTCGGCCGCGTCATACAGCTCCGCCGGGACGGCGTGCAGGGCGGCGAGGTAGATGATGACCGTGCCGCCGGCGGCCGCCCAGGTCGCCTCGAGCACGAGTGACGGCATGACGGTTCCGGCCGTCTGGAGCCACGGCACGGGGCCGAGGCCGATCCAGCCGAGAATGGAGTTGAAGACGCCGTTCGGCCGCGGGTCGTAGAAGACCTTCCATAGCAGGACGGCGACGACCGGCGGGATGACGACGGGCAAGTAGGCGAGGGCGCTCAGGAGGCCGCGGCTGTGCCGCACCTCGCTCATCACGACGGCGAGGACGAGAGGGATCGGATATCCGATGACGAGGGCAAGGAACGCGAAGTAGGCGGTGTTGCGGATGGCGGTGCCGAAGAGCGGATCGCCGAGGACCTGCGCGAAGTTGTCGAGGCCCACGAACGAGGACGTGATGAGGTTCGTCTCCTGGACGCTCATGACGAATGCCTGCGCGATGGGCATCCACGAGAACACGCCGAAGATGACGAGCATCGGTACCAGGAAGAGGAAGGCCGTCAGGCCGTCACCGATTCCCCCAACGCGGCTTCGCCGCCCCGTCCGGGCACGCGACGCACCGGCCTCGACTGCTGCCGGGTGATCGGTCAGCGCGTGGATCTCGTCACCTCCGCGATCGCCGTGCACGGGCTAAGGATGCAGCAGGGGCGCCGCATCGCGACGCCCCTGCCGGATGGTGGAGGATCAATCCGCGTCGATGAGGGCCTGCACCTGCGAGTCGGCGTCGGCAAGCAGCGCATCGACATCCGCGTTCTCATCGGTCAGGACGGCCTGCACGATCGTGTCGAGGATCGCGTAGGCCTCCTGCGTGTGAGCCGACGGCTCAGGCACCAGCGGCTGGTCGAAGACGCTCTCGGTGAACGACGTCATCTGCTCCAGTGGAACGTTGACGTAGTCGGCGATCCACTCGAGGGACGTCTCGTACGTCGCCTGGTCGAAGACCGGCAGCGCCGGCGTTCCGACCGGCTGGTCGTTCTCGGCCAGGGTCTGCGCGTCGAGTGTGGCCGCATCCTGGTCGAGCAGCTTCGCCATGTAATAGAAGTCGATCCAGCGAACGGCGGCTTCCTTCACCGCATCGTCGGCCAGGACGTTGACCGCCGCGAGCGTCCCGCCGCCGAGAAGGCCGGCATCGGCGCCCTCGAGCGGGAGGGAAGCGAGCCCGTACTGCGCCGGGTCGATCTCGTGCTCCTGTGACAGTGCGGTGTAGACGTCCGAACCGCTGGTGTACATGCCGATCAGCCCGGCAGAGAAGTCGGAGTTGATCGTGCCCCAGTCGTAGAGGAAGTTGCTTCCCATCGCCTTATCGGTCCAGCGCATCTCGCGCAGGAGGTCGAGTGCGGCGCGGGTGCCTTCATTGTCGATGGTCGAGACCGCGTCGGCGCCGGCCCCTTCCTGCACGCGGCCTCCGTGTGCGTAGCTCAGGGTCGTCAGCTGCCAGCCACCTGTGTTGCTCTGGCTCATCTGGACGTAGCCTGCCTGCCCGGTCTCGTCCGCGATCGCCTTGGCGTACTCGCGCACTTCGTCCCAGGTCGTCGGGGGCTGGTCGGGATCGAGGCCCGCAGCCTCGAACAGTGCCCGGTTGTAATGGAGACCGATGCCGTACGCCGCGGTCGGCACGGCGAAGATGTTGCCATCCGCGTCCTGGCCGGCGTCGAGGACGTTCGGGTTGAACTGGTCGGCGTAGGGAAGCGCGGCGACCTGCTCGCTGATGTCGGCCAGCTGGCCCTGTTCGATGAGCGACTTCCCATCCGTGAACGGAATCGTGAATACGTCCGGCAGCGTGCCGCCGGCGAGCTGGGCGGCGAACGTGGGACCGGTCCACTCGTACTCTTCGGACTCGACGTTGATGTCGGGGTTGGCCTCCTCGAACTGGGCGACCTGCTCCTCGAAGGCCGCAAATGCCTCCGGCTCGCTGCCCGGGCGGAGGCTGACTACGGTCAGCGTGATCTGCTCGGCCGCTTCCGACGCGGCCGGCTCAGACGTGGCCGGCTCCTCGCTCTCCGACGCCGGCGCGCTCGTTGCGACCGATGCGCCACCGCAAGCGGTCGCGATGAAGATGGTGGTGACGAGTGCCACAGCTACGCTGCTGGCTCGTCGCCTCTCGGTGCGGGACATCGGGTGCTCCCTTCCTCTCACGAATCGGATCTCCGTGGGTCTGATCTCGACTGTCACGGGCCCGTGGCCCGCGCCGGTGGGGTGCTCACGTCATTCGCATCTCCCCCTGGCCATCGAGGCGCAGCCAGGCCGCCGCATCGGTTGGCAATGCTGTGTCAATGATCGGCACGCTGGCGACGAGCACCGATGCGTGCGCGGGCAGGGTGATCGGATGATCCGAGAGGTTCACGAAGCACGCGAACCCATCGCCACGCTGAAAGGCGACTACGTCATCACCGGCGTCCAGCCACGTGAGCGCGCCGTCCACGAGGTCCGGCTCGGCTCGCCGGATTCGGAGCATGTTCCTGTAGAGGCTCAGCATCGAGTCGGGATCCGCGAGCTGGCGCTCCACGCTGAGCGCTACCCAGCGAGACGGCTGCGGCAGCCAGGGCTCACTCGTGGCGCCGGCGGGACTGAAGCCGAGGGACATCCGGTCGCCGGCCCACGGGAGGGGGACCCGGCACCCGTCGCGGCCGGGATCGACCCCGCCGGATCGGTGGACGATGGGGTCCTGGAGCCGATCGAAGGGGAGGTCCTCGACCTCATCGAGGCCGAGCTCGTCGCCCTGGTAGATGTAGAGCGAGCCCGGGAGCGCGGCCGTGAGGAGCGCTGCCGCTCGAGCCCGCCGTCGGCCGAGGCCGAGGTCGGTCGGGACACCGCGCTGCTTCGTCGCGAACGCGAACGAGGAGTCGTCGCGGCCGTAGCGGGTCACCGGACGCGTGACGTCGTGGTTCGACAGGAGCCACGTTGCCGGCGCCGCCACCGGCTCGTGCGCAGCCAGTGTCTCGTCGATGGAGGCCCGGAAGCTGGCCGCGTCCCACGGTCGCCCCAGGAAGTCGAAGTTGAACGCCGTGTGCAGCTCGTCGGGACGCAGGTAGCGCGCAAAGCGCTCGATGTCCGGCAGCCAGATCTCACCGACGAGTGCGCGCTCGTCGTCGTACGTGTCCGCGATGCGCCGCCAGGCGCGGTACACCTCATGCACCTCGTCGCGGTCGGTGGTCGGATGGAGCCCAGGCCCGGGCTCGCTCTCCAGCTCCGGCAGTCCTGGGTCCTTCATCAGGAGCGCAGCGGAGTCGATGCGAACGCCTGCGACGCCGCGGTCGAACCAGAACCGGAGCACGTCCTCGTACTCACGCCGCACGGCCGAATGACTCCAGTTCAGGTCAGGCTGCTGGGGCGAGAACAGGTGCAGGTACCACTCTCCTTGCCGCCCATCCGCATCGGTCGTTCGCGTCCATGCGCGGCCGCCGAAGATCGACAGCCACTGGTTCGGCGGCTCGTCGCCATCGGCACCGCGACCCGAACGGAACCAGAACCGCTCACGTTCCGCGCTTCCCGGCCCCGCCTCGAGCGCGGCCCGGAACCACGGATGCTGGTCGGACACGTGATTCGGCACGACGTCAACGATCGTGCGGATGCCCAGCTCGCGCGCCTCGGAGATCAGGGACTCGGCCTCGGCGAGGGTGCCGAACGCGGGGTCGATGGCGCGGTAGTCCGCGACGTCGTATCCGCCATCCGCCAGCGGGGAGACGTACCACGGCGTGAACCAGATGGCGTCGACGCCGAGCTCGACCAGATAGGGGAGCCGGCTGCGGACACCGGCGAGATCGCCGATCCCGTCGCCGTTCCCATCGGCGAAGCTGCGCGGGTAGATCTGGTAGATGACCGCGTTCCGCCACCACTCGGGAGTCGCGTCCAGGGCGATGCCCTGAACGGGCGAGGTCCGGGGAATAGGCTCGGTATGCACCGTGTCGGTCATTCCGCTGCTCCGTCAGAGACGAGACCCGCGAGGTCAATTCCACCGATGGTCCGCGGACTGTAACCGAACCTTCACACGATTGCAAGATATTGACAAACAATCGCAACTACGCGACTAGAGCCGATACCCGCCTGGCCCTACGCCGTCGTCGGGGCAGGACCGGTCGAGCCGCGTACGACCAGCTCGGGCTCGAACAGGAGCTCGTCATGGGGTACGGCGGTGCCGGCGATCTGGCCGAGCAACAGCTCGATGGCCGTCCGCCCCATGGCCTCGATCGGCTGCCGCACGGTCGTGAGCGGCGGATCGGTTGAGGTCATGATCGCCGAGTCGTCGAAGCCGACGATGCTTACGTCGGTGGGGACCCGTCGGCCCGCGCGTCGCACGGCTCGCACGGCACCGAGGGCCATGGGGTCGCTGGCGCAGATGATTCCCGTCACCCCGGCACCGATGAGGCGCGAGGCCGCGGTCTGCGCGGCCTCGAGCGAGTAGAGCGAGTGCGCCACGTCGGCGTCGTGGAGCTCGAGCCCGGCAACCTTGGCCACGGCACGAGCGGCCGCGAGCTTTCGGCGCGACGGGACGTGGTCGATCGGCCCCAGAAGCAGGCCGATGCGCGAGTGCCCGAGCGAGATGAGGTGGTTGTACGCCTGCTCCGCCGCGACCGCGTCGTCACACGAGACGCACGGGAAGCCCAGGTCGGCATATGGCGCGTTCACGAACACCGTCGGCATGCGGAGCTCGCGGAGGCGAGCGTAATGGTCGTGGGAGGCGTTCGCCTGGGTGTAGAGACCACCGGCGAAGATGACCCCGGAGACCTGGTGCTGGAGGAGGAGGTCGATGTACTCGGCCTCCGAGATGGCGCCCGCGGTCAGGGTGCAGAGAACGGGGGTGTACCCGCCCTGCGCGAGCGCGCTTCCGACGATGTCGGCGAATGCCGGAAAGATCGGGTTCTGGAGCTCCGGCAGCATGAGGCCCACCAGCCGCCCACGCTCGCCGCGCAGCTGCGTGGGCCGCTCGTATCCGAGCACGTCCAGGGCAACGAGGACCGCCTGGCGGGTCGCAAGGGAGACGCCGGACTTCCCGTTCAGGACCCGGCTGACGGTCGCCTGGCTGACCCCGGCCTGTTTCGCTACATCGATGAGGCGCGTTGACATGGCGGCAATCATATGCAAGATGTTGCGACGCTTGCAACGTTCTTGCGTACTCGGGCACCGCGCCCTGATGGCTGGCATCAGACTGGCGACCTCGAGGCTCCGCTGGTATCATCCGCCCTCGCGCTGGCCGAAGTAGCTCAGTGGTAGAGCATCGGTTTCGTAAACCGACGGTCGTGGGTTCGAGTCCCACCTTCGGCTCCAGCCATGCACGCACGAATCAGCGAACTGTCCCGCCTAATCGGGCGCATCGGCGACTGGCCGGACCGTCCGGGCGTCCTTGGTCAGATGCATGCGACCGAGTCAGCTGCGAACGAGGGGCGAGCCGCGTATCCGGCATGGGTACGGCGGCAGCCCATGTAGCGGCTGCGGTGCAGCGGCGGCACTCGCGCACAACACCGGCGTCCGATGCTCATGGCGCGGCCGGAGTGTGCGCGAGTGCCGATGACCAGCCCGAGCACCTCGCCGATGGCGCAGCCGGTCAGGCAGTGCGTCGTGGCGCGGGCGGCAAGGCGGTTGAGCGAGACAGGTTGGTGTGCCGAGTGATCCATGCCTTCGACGGTAGCGAAGTCGTCAAGGACGAACCACCAGGTCGGGCGTGATCTCGCCGATGGAGCGGCAGCCGGCCAAACCCATCGCCAGCGAGAGCTCGTCGCGGAGGATCTCGAGGACGCGCTGGACGCCGCCGGCGCCGTCGACCGCCAGGCCCCACAGCGCCGGCCGGCCCACCGCCACGAGGTCCGCACCGAGCGCCAGGCCCTTTAGGACGTCGATCCCGCGCCGAACGCCGCCATCCACGACCAGCAGCGCCCGATCGCCGACCGCGGCCGCGATTTCCGGCAGGGCATCGATCGGAGCGATCGCCGTATCGAGCTGCCGTCCGCCGTGATTGCTGATCCAGATGCCATCGCAGCCGGCGTCGACGGCGCGCGCCGCGTCATCGGCGCGGAGGATGCCCTTGACGAGCAGCGGGATCCTGCAGACGGAGCGCAGCCAGGCGAGCTCGTCCCAGTCCATGGTCGGCATCACGACGATGCCCGTTTCCGGGTCCACCGGCTGGTCGGGCGGCAAATGCGCGCCGAGGTCGACCGCGAAGTCGTTGCGCCGGTCGCGTTCTCGGTTGCCGGAGTACGGAAGGTCCACGGTCAGGACGATCGCCCCATAGCCGGCGGACGCGGCGCGCTCGACCAGCGCCCGGCAAGCATCCCGGTCGGCCGGTGCGTAGAGCTGGAACCAGCGCGGGGCTCCGGGAGCGACGGCGGCGACCTCCTCCATCGGCGCCGAGGCGATGGTCGAAAGGGTGAAGAGCGCTCCTGCCGAAGCGGCGCCCCGCGCCGTGTGGCGCTCGGCATCGGCGTGCGCAAGGTTGTGGGCGGCGGTCGGCGCCACGACGATGGGATGGGGTAGCGGAACGCCGAAGGCCGTCGTCGAAAGGTCGCGCGCCGAGACGTCAACGAGGACGCGCGGCCGCAGTCGCAGGCGATCCCAGGCCTCCCGGTTGTCGGCAAGGCTCAGCTCATCGCCTGCGCCGCCGGCGTAGTAGTCCCAGGCGGCCGGCGCCGCGGCCATGCGCTGTTGCGCGAGCCGCTCGAACTCGGCGACGGTGATCGGCGTGGTGGCGTTCTCGCGCATCAGATCGCCGATGATGCCACCGGTGACACGGCAGAATGCGCCGATGCAACGTACATCCGCCTGGTGGATCATCGGCATCGCGGCCGTGGTGCTGGCCGCAGTCATCGGCTTCATGCTGCTGTCGAATCGACAGAGTGCCGAACCGGATGCGTCTGCCAGCGCGCCGGCAAGCGCGGCCCAATCCGCGGCGGCCTCCGTTGCCGCCGACCTCCTCGAGCGGCGGTGGACTGTGCTCTTCGTCGGGACCGATCACGACGCCAGGCGCGAAGCGGCCGGTGAGCCCGTCAACGCCGACTCCATCCTGCTCGTGAGCCTGTCGGCCGACCAGTCGGAGCTGACGCTCGTCGGCCTGCCCCGCGACACCGTCGACGTGCCGCTGCCCGACGGCGGCACCTACGACGGCAAGGTCAACGAGCTGTACAGGGACCAGGGCATCGAAGCGATGCGACGCGCCATGGAGACGTTGTACGGCGTCCCGATCGACGCGCACGTGGTGCTCGACATGGACGACGTCGCGGCGCTCGTCGAGGCCGCGGGCGGCGTCGACGTCAACCCGCCGGAGCCGCTCGTCGACCCGATCGTCGACCTGGACCTCGAGCCAGGGCCGCAGGAGCTGGATGCGGCGACGGCGCTCGGGTACGTCAGGACGCGCGTGGACCAGGACTACGGACGCATGGGTCGCCAGCAGGAGGTTCTCCTAGCACTCGTCGACCGGCTGACCGATCCGGACGCGGGCACCGACCTGCGACCGTTGCTGGACGGCCTCGAGTCGCTCGAGACCGACCTGCCCCTCGACCAGCTCGACACGCTGCTCGAGCTCGGGCGTCGTGGCGCGGACGCCGAGGTGACCAACCTGATCATTGAGCCGCCGCTCATCACCTTCGAGGGCGACCGCGACGATGGGCGCGGCTACGTGCTCGAGGCCGGCATCGACGCGATCCGGGCCGAGGTACAGTCACTCATCGGCGACTGATCGGTAGCCGATCAGGACGAGGAGGCGTCCTCGGCTGAATCGCCGCCATCGCCAGAGGCCTCGCCGCCCTCGGAGGCCTCGCCTTCGGCACCCTCGGCACCCTCCTCGCCCTCGGCACCCTCCTCGCCCTCGGCGACGACCGGCTCCGGCTCCTCCTCGACCCGCGGCGGGACGACGGTGGCGACGAGCGTCTCACCGTCGGTCAGGACGTGCACGAGATCTCGATTGAGGCTGAGGTCGTTGACATGGATGGCGACGTCCAGGCTGACGAGGGTCGAGACGTTGACCTCGATCTCGTGCGGGATGTCGGTTGGCAGCGCCTTGACGCGCACGCTCGACACGTTATGGAGCAGGGTGCCACCGGTCTCCTCGACCGCGGGTGCCACGCCGGTGAAGACGAGCGGGATGTTGACCTCCATCTCGACGTTGAGATTCACGAGGTAGTAGTCGACGTGGAGCGCCTGGCCGCTCAGCGGATGGCGCTGGACGCTCTTGATGAACCCGCTCGTGGCGCGGTTGGCGCCGGGAAGGCGGAACTTGACCACGGAAGTCTTGCCAGCGGCGCGATAGAGGACCTCGAAGGTCTTGGCCTCGACCTGAACGTTGGTCGAACCCTCGCCCTTACCGTACACGACACCGGGCACGATCCCCGATCGGCGGAGACGCTTGTTCGCCTTGCCCTGCACCTCGCGCGGGTCGAGGGTGAGTTCCAGGTCCATCGGTCGGTGTGATCCTCTCTGGTGGTCGCGGGCGCCTCGGTCGCTCCGAAAGGGAGCGGCGGGCAGCACCGGACGATTCGAAAACGCTCTGGTGGTGCGACGCGGAATGGTACCCCGGCACGCTCCGGCGAGCAAGCGGGCTCGTTCGCCGAACCGGCTTACTAAGGAATCTTCAGGCCACCGAAAGCGTGGAGACCGGGACGCTTCCTATAATCGGCGTCCAATGGCCGGAACGATCATGATCGTGGAGGACGAACCCGCCGTCGCGCGCGGCGTGCAGGTGGCTCTCGAGCGCGAGGGCTATACGGTCAGCGTCCAGGGCACAGGCGAGGACGCGCTCGCCAACTTCGCCGATACCGCCCCCGATCTTGTCGTGCTCGACGTGCGGCTGCCCGGGATCGACGGCTTCGAGGTGCTCCGCCGGCTGCGCCGCGAGACGCACGCGCCAGTGATCTTCCTCACGGCGCGCTCGGACGAGGTGGACAAGGTGGTGGGGCTCGAGATGGGCGCGGACGACTATCTCGTGAAGCCGTTCAGCCCTCGAGAGCTGGTCAGCCGGATCAAGGCGCTCCTCCGCCGCGCGTACGGCGAGCTGGCCGATACACAGACCGGCCGGACGCTGCGGCGCAGCGACCTCGTCATCGACCTCGAGCGACGGCGGGTGACGCGCGACGGCGTCCGCATCGGTCTCACGACCACCGAGTTCGACCTGCTCCGACACCTTGCCTCCCGGCCCGGACGCGTCTACACCCGCTCCCAGCTGCTCGAGCTCGTGCGCGACTACGACGACGCCCTCGAGCAGGACGAGCGCACGATCAACGTCCACATCAGCCACATCCGCGACAAGATCGAGCCCGATCCGGCCCATCCCCGCTACATCCGGACGGTGAGGGGCGTCGGGTATGCCTTCGCCGAGGACTGAGCCCGGGCCACCCGAGGCGACCGGCCGGCTCCACCTGCCTCGAGGAATCGCGGCCGCATTCCAGCGGCTGAACACTCGCCTGGTCATAGCGATCGGCTCGGTCGCGTTGGTCGGCCTCATCGTGTCGGCTGTCGCCATCAACCAGATCCTGCCGGGCTACTTCGCCGAGCAGACCCGCGAGCGACTCAATTCCGCACTGATCTCGACCCAACTCCTGATCGGGATCATCGCCGAGCAATACGGCCCCGGGTCGAACGCGCCTGAAGTACGGGACAACTTCATCCTGCGGCCGACCGTCGAGTTCGCCGCAGGGACCCTCGTCGATGCGACCGTCGAGATTGCGGACCGCGCGGGCCGTATCGTGGCGCGATCGACGCCCCCGGACCCGGCCCAGCTGCGGGCGCAAGGGTTGCGACTCGACCCCGAGGTCGCCCCGGTATCCACCGTATTCGAGTTTCGCGGACCCGGCCTGACCCCGGCCGAACCCGGCGAGCCACTGACCATCACAATTCACGACCCGTACACCTCACGCGAGGCAACGCTGGCCCAGATCCGGTCGGCGATCGTGGGTTCCGGATTGCTCGCGCTGTTGGCAGCCGTCATCTTTGGTGCCGTGGCGGCGCGCCGCGTCACCGCGCCGATCCATCGGCTTCGAAATGTCGCCAGCCGCGTCGCCCAGGGCGACCTGGATGAGCGTGCCACCGCGTCGGGCGTACTCGAGGTCGACGAGCTGGCTGCGCAATTCAACGTTATGGCCGACCGGCTGTCGGGAACGCTGCGCATGCTCGAGGCTGATCGCGACCGCCTGCGCGAGTTCGTCGCCGACGTGAGCCACGAGCTGCGCACGCCGATCGCCGCGCTGAAGGTGTACACCGAGCTCCAGCGGGACGGCCACGTGGACGAGGCGACCCGGGCCGAGTTCCTCGAGCGGTCGACGGAGCAGATCGCACGGCTCGAGTGGCTGAGCACCAACCTGCTCGACCTGTCGCGGATCGACGCCGGCATTTTCCCGCTCGACATGCGTGACGGGGACCTGCGCGAGCCGGTCCAGGTCGTGGTCCAGGCGCTGTCCGAGGTCGCGGTGTCGCGCGGCATCGGCCTGGAGAGTTCGGTCCCGGCCGAGCCGGTCGAGCTGCGCTTCGATCGCGAGCGGATCGTCCAGCTCCTGACCAACCTCATCGGCAACGCAGTGAAATTCACGCCGAGCGGCGGTGGCGTATCGGTCCATCTCTCGACGGGCCCGAAGGAGGCGACGCTGGAGGTGCGCGACAGCGGGCCGGGGATCCCGCCCGACGAGCTGCCCCGCATCTTCGACCGCTTCTACCGTGGCACGAACACCGGCGAGGCGCGAGCGTCGGGTAGCGGGCTGGGGCTGGCGATCGTGCGCTCGATCGTGGATATGCACGACGGGGAGATCGACGTGACCAGCGTGGTCGGGGAGGGCACCGTCTTCCGTATCACACTCCCGAGGGATGCCGCTCCTCAGGCGGATGCGACCACGGACAAGGTCAACGAAACTTCACGCGGCAACCATCCTGCTCGCAACCCAGAGCCCCTAGCCTGAACGTTGCCCGCCCAGCGAGACATCGCAGCAGGGGCATAGGAACCACGCCATGACATTCGATCCGAACAGATCCACCGATCGCGACCCGACCGAGCCGGTCGAGGTGCAGCGCTATGGCCCGGCGGCATCCCGCGATCCGGGACCTCCCACCGGGCAGGCGGCCGGCGCCTGGAGCAGCCGCTCGGGACCGACGGTCACGGCAGAGCCGCCGCGGCGCGGCCTGTCCGCGCTCCCCATCATCGTGATCGCCGTGGTGGCGGGCATTTTGTCCGGCGCACTCTCGGCAGTCGCGATCTCGAACATGGTCCGTGAGCCTTCCTTCTCGACCGGCGATTCCGCGAACGAGACGCCCGACGCCAACAACGTGAGCGACGTGCGCATCGACGAGTCGAGCGCCGTCATCGCGGCCGTCGAGAAAGTCACCCCGGCAGTCGTCACGATCCGCTCGACCGGTGGTGGATTGCTCGGCACAGCGGACGGCACCGGCTCCGGGTTCATCTACCACCCGGACGGCTGGATACTCACGAACAGCCACGTGGTCGAGGACGCCAGCGAGCTGTTGGTCGAGCTCCACGACGGGCGCGAGTTCGCCGGCGAGGTCTACGGCATCGACACGCTCACCGATCTCGCCATCGTGAAGATCGACGCGACCGACCTGCCGGCGGCGCCGATAGGCACCTCCGCTGACCTCGAGTCCGGCCAACTGGCGATCGCCATCGGCAACCCGCTCGGCTACGAGAATACCGTCACCACCGGCGTCGTCTCCGGCCTGGGCCGGCAGATCCAGGCGTCCGACGCCACGCAGACCAGCGCCGAGACGCTGCGTAACCTGATCCAGACGGATGCGGCCATCAACCCCGGCAATTCCGGTGGGCCGCTGGTGAACAGCGCGGGCCAGGTCATCGGCGTCAACACGGCGGTGAGCACCACCGCGCAGGGGCTCGGGTTCGCCATCCCCATCGACGTCGCGAAGCCGATCATGGAGCAGGCACTCGAGGGTCAGCCCCTCGTCCGACCCTGGATCGGCGTGTACTACGTTCCGATCGACCCTGTGGTGGCCGCCGCCGAAGACCTGCCCGTCGACTACGGCGCCCTGATCGGGACGACCGACGGCAGCGGCGAGGCAGTCTTCCCGGGCTCTCCGGCCGAGGCCGCCGGCCTGCAGGCCGGTGACATCATCACAGCCGTCAACGGTGAGCAGATCGGCGCCGATACCGAACTGTCGATGTTGATCCTGCCGCACGCGCCGGGTGACACGGTCACCCTGCGGGTCCTGCGCGACGACTCGGTTCAGGAGGTGGAGGTCACGCTCGGCGAGCTGCCGCCGACCGACGGCTGAGGCTCAGGAACGGCGCCGGGTGAGCGCCGCCTCCACCGTGTCGAAGGCGCCGTCGATCGGCGCCTTCGGCTTGCGTACCCGCACCTCCACCTCGTCGACGATCGCGGGGTCAGTGGCAGCGAGCACTGCACTGGCGATCTCGCCCGCGAGTGCCTCGACGAGGTCGAACGACGGACCCTCCACGACCCCCCGCACGAGGTCGAAGAGCGCCGCGTAGTCGACTGTTGCGCCGATCTCGTCCCGCTCCGCGGCGGTCGACAGGTCGGCGCTCAGGACGACGTCGACCTCGAACGGCTGGGGCGTCTCCTTCTCCCAATCGAGCACGCCGTGGCGCGCCTCGAACCGCATGCCGAGCAGGCTGAGCCGGTCCGGGAAGGGTTTGGCGCTCATCGGCGCACGATGGCGTCGGCGACGCGCAGCGTCCGCGCGACGGTGGCCACGTCGTGGACCCGAACGATGTCCGCGCCCGACGCGACCGCCAGCGCCACGGTCGCGGCCGTGCCTTCGACGCGATCATCCGGGCTCGCGCCGTCGAGCAGCTCGCCCAGGAACCTCTTTCGGCTCGTGCCGACCAGCACCGGCAGCCCGCCCAGCTCGACCTTGAGCGCGCTCAGCCGATGCAGCAGCTCGAGGTTCTGCTCGGTCCCCTTCCCGAATCCGATGCCGGGGTCGACGACGAGCCGGTCGCGCTCCACGCCGCGCGCGATCGCGGCGTCGATGGCGTCGCGCAGCCACGCCACGACCATGGCGTACACCCCGTCGCGGTACTCCGTTCCATCCTGGTTATGCATGAGGACGAGATGCGTTCCCCGCGCCGCCGCGACGGCAACCGCCGTTCCCGGGTCGCGGGTCGCCGCCCACACGTCGTTCACGATGCTCGCGCCCGCCTCGATCGCTGCGGCCGCCACGACCCCCTTGCTCGTGTCGATGCTGATCCGCACCCGGTCACCGAGCTCGGATGCGAGCGCGCCCACCACCGGAATAGCGAGGGCCAGCTCGGTCTGCGCGTCGACCGCGGGGTGCTCGCCGTACGCCTGGCGAGGACGGCTCGACTCGGCACCCACGTCCAGGATGTCGGCTCCCGCGTCGGCCATGGCTCGACCCTGGGCCACCGCAGCGGCGACCGCGGCTGCCGGGTCGGTCTCGTCAGGCGCCAGCCCGTCGCCCGAGAACGAGTCGGGCGTCACGTTGATGATGCCCATCAGGTACGTCCGCTTGCCCCAGCGCAGCTCGGGTGCCATCAATCCTCCTCAACGTCCGGCACGATCATGCCCCGAACGGCGCCCACCAGGTAGAGCGAGCCCGCAACCACCACGGGATCGCCCTCGGCGCGTCGCAGGGCATCCACGGGCGTCGGCTCCGTGGTGCCGCCGCGGCCTCCGATGCGGCGCCAGGCCCGTGCGAGCTCGGTCGGCGGGTGAGCACCGGCATCGTCCACGCGCGTGAACACGAAGCGTGGGTCGAGCGGCGCCAGCGCCCGCAGGACCTCGCGCACCTTCTTGCCGCGCATGGCGCCGAACACGATCGTCGGCCGTCGCAGCCCGAGGTCTGCCAGGGCCCGCGCCAGGGCCGCGGCCCCCGCGGGGTTGTGCGCGCCATCGAGCAGGACCCGCCGGAGCCCGACCCGAGCGCCGTCGAGGAGCTCCAGCCG
>CAYYDA010000011.1:0-13051 GCA_964470495.1 uncultured Steroidobacteraceae bacterium
CGGTCAAGAAGCACCTGCGCGCGCAGGAGATCGCACTGGATAACCGGCTGCCGTGCCTGTACCTGGTCGACTCCGGCGGCGCGTTCCTGCCGCTCCAGGACGAGGTCTTTCCCGACCGCGAGCACTTCGGGCGCATCTTCTACAACCAGGCGCAGCTGTCGGCCAGGGGCATCCCGCAGGTCGCGCTGGTGATGGGGAGCTGCACCGCCGGAGGCGCGTATGTGCCCGCAATGTCCGACGAGACAGTGATCGTCAGGGGAACCGGCACCATCTTCCTGGGCGGCCCGCCGCTGGTGAAGGCGGCCACCGGCGAGGAGGTCACGGCGGAGGAGCTCGGCGGCGCGGACCTGCACACGACCCGGTCCGGCGTGGCGGACCACTACGCGCTCGACGACGAGCACGCCCTGGCCATCGGTCGCTCGATCGTCCGTCACCTGGCCTGGCGCAAGCCGCAGCCGCCGTGGGACGCGGGCGAGCCGGGCGAGCCATCTGTCTCGCCCGAAGGGCTCTACGGCGTGATCCCGGCCGATGCCCGGCAGTCGTACGACGTGCGGGAGGTGATTGCTCGCTTGATCGACGCCAGCGAGTTCCACGAGTTCAAGGAGCGCTACGGGGTGACGCTCGTCACCGGCTTCGCGCGAATCCGTGGCTACCCCGTCGGAATCATCGCCAACAACGGCATCCTGTTCAGCGAGTCGGCGCTCAAGGGCGCCCACTTCGTGGAGCTGGCGTCCCAACGGCGCATTCCGCTCGTCTTCCTCCAGAACATCACCGGCTTCATGGTCGGCCGCGAGTACGAAGCAGGCGGCATCGCGCGCGACGGCGCCAAGCTCGTCACCGCGGTGTCGACCACGAATGTGCCGAAGTTCACCGTCATCATCGGCGGCTCATTCGGGGCGGGGAACTACGGCATGGCAGGTCGCGCCTACGGGCCGCGCCAGCTATGGATGTGGCCGAACGCACGGATCAGCGTCATGGGCGGTGCCCAGGCGGCGCGGGTCCTGTCCACGGTCAGCGGTGGCTTCGAGACCGATGCCGACCGCGACGCCTTCGAGGCTCCCATCCTGGCCAAGTACGAGCAGGAGGGCTCGCCGTACCACTCGACCGCGCGCCTATGGGACGACGGGGTGATCGACCCGCTCGACACGCGGCGCGTGCTGGCGTTGGGCATATCGGCTGCACTCAATGCGCCGATCCCGGAGCCCGGCTTCAGCCTGTATCGCATGTGATGGCCTGGGGATAGGAAGCAGGCCGAAGCCGGCAAGCCCGCCAAGATCTGATTGAGAGGACGTCACCATGCACATCTGGAGCGAGCGGCCCGGGTCGCGAATGCGCGAGCTCAGCGCCGACATCATCACGCTGCTGTGGCTGACGGTCTGGGTCTCGCTCGGCATCCGCCTGTACGGCTTCCTCGCCCACCTGGCCGGTGCCGGTCGGTTCGTGCGTGAGGGCGGGACCGGGATCACGAATGCCGGCGAGACGATCGGGGCGGCGATCGAGCAGGTGCCTCTCATCGGCGAGGGCGCAGCATCAGGCGTCCGCGGCGCGCTGGCAGGCGCCGGAGCGCCGCTCATCGCCTTCGGGACCGATCTCGAGCGCCTCCTCATCATCGTCTCCGCACTGCTGGGATTGCTCATCGTCGCCACGGCCGTCGTCCCGTGGCTGAATCGCTACCTGCCGTGGCGGATCGCAAAGTGGCGACGCATCAATGCCGCCTCGCGCGCCATTCGCGGCACGCGGCGCACGCGGGGCGAACGCATCCCCGACGAGATGCTCGAGACGCTCCTCGCGTCCCGGGCCATCCACCGCCTGGAGTACGACGAGCTTCTCGAGTTCACCCCCGACCCGTTCGGCGACTGGCTGGCAGGTCGCCACGAGAAATTGGCGCGGGCGGAGCTCGATCGGGTCGGGCTGCGGTCGGTCGCGGCCCCTCGCTAGTCGACGGCTGCTGCCGGAACCGGCAGCGCGACGCGCTCCACGTCGAACCGCACGCCGAGCAGCTCGACCGTGCGGGGCACGTCCACCTCGGCGGCCAGCGTGATCACCGCCGGGACCGGCATCTCGCGGCTCGGCACCAGCCGCAGGACGTGCGGGCCGACGTCGGCGACGGCCAGGTCGGCCACGGCCCAGAAGTCCAGGCCGAGCTGTTCGTGCAGGACGGCGGCGGTGCTCGGCGGGTCGCCGCTGGCCACGTCGAGGCGGGCGAGAATGACCGGCGAGCCGATCGGGTGGGCGAATCGCGCGCGCTCGGCCAATGCCTGATGGCCCCACTCGGCTCCGACATAGGCGTGCTGGATGAGGAACGGCGGCGCGTCAGGCGCCAGCGGAGTCTCTGGAGATGCTGTCCACCACTCGACGATCTCGCCGTCGTCTCGTTGGCGGCTGCCGTGGGTGACAGGACCGATCGACGCTCGGGAGGCCCGGAGCGCGCTCACCGTCAGCTCGAGGCCGTCGTCGAGCAGCGCATAGGTCGCGAGGCCGCCGGCGGCGGCGTCGAGGACAGCAACCACGGCGGCGCCGACCGGCTGTTGGAGTGCCGCCTCACGGTCGTCCACGCCGATGAGCTCGAGGTAGCTGCCATCGGCCAGCCAGGCGATCCGGTTCCAGGTGCCGCGGCCGGCGTGCCGCCCGCCGCCGGTGCACGCCAGGCCGAGCGACGACTCGAGCTCGGCCGCGGCGACGTTCGGATCGGCGCAGGCGATGACCAGGTGGTCGATGCCGCGGATCATGCGGACGATGCTACCAGCATCCGGTAGGCTCACCGGACCCGTGAGACCAGAAACCACAGCTCCCACGCCGGGCTCGCACGATCGGAGCACGCCAACAGGCTCGCTGGAGGAAAGCGCCTCCAACCTGTTCGACGCGATGCTCGCCGCGCGCGAGGCGGAGGAACACGGCTCCGACCCGCGCGCGTTGCACGCGTTCTACCGCACTCTCATGAGCGGCACGCTCCTACTGCCGGTACCGCCCGATCACGGCGACGAGGCCAAGGAGGCGCTCGCGGCGGCCGTCAACGACGACCAGCAGGTCGAGATCAGCGTGATGCTTGCTCGAGAGGGCGGCGGGGCGCCCGTCAGCGTCGTGTTCGGATCGTTCGGGGCGCTCGCGGCATGGGCGCCGGCGGGCACCGGCAACCTGCCGCTTCCCTCGCGAATCGCGATAGCAAACCTGGCGGCAACGGGAATGCCGGCCATCATGGATCCGGCAGGCCCGGTCCCCTACCGCTTCGACGTCGAGGAGCTGTCGGCGCTGTCCAACGGGCACCTGCCCGGGACGGATGAGCCCCTGTTCGAACCGACCGCGCGCTCCTCGATTCGCATCCGGCTGCCCGGCAGCGACACGCGGGAGCTCGAGCGCGGGCTCGCCGCCGCGCTGCGCGACACCGCGGTCGACGTGGCGTACCTGGTCGAGACCGACGACAGCGACGGCCGGCCCCGGCTCATGCTCGGCCTGGTCGGCGAGCCCGGCGCCTCCGCCACGGTCGACGTGCCCGACGGAACCGATGTCGTGTGGCTTGAGGAGCCCATGCTGGCCCAGGTGCGCGCCGTGGCCGAGCCGTTCCACCGACGCGGGCGCGCTCGATGAGCTCAATGCTGCGGGTCTCGCGCGACGGACCCTTCACCCGGATCACGCTGGCCCGGCCCGACGTCCGCAACGCGTTCAACGCCGAGCTCATCGGGGAGTTGCGGGCGGTATACGAGGCGCTGGCCGCCGAGCCGCCAGACGCGCTGCGCGGCGTCGTCCTGGCGGGCGAGGGAAGCGTGTTCTGCGCGGGTGCCGACGTCACGTGGATGCGAGACGCCATGGGCCTGTCGGTCGAGGAGAACGAGCGCGACGCGGCCGCCATGCAGGCCATGTTCACGGCCGTCGACGAGTGCCCGGCGCCGGTCATCGCCCGCGTCACCGGTGCGGCATTGGGTGGCGGCATGGGCCTGTGCGCGGCCGCCGACATCGTGATCGCCACGGCCGACGCGACCTTCGGCTTCACCGAGACGAAGCTGGGCCTCATCCCGGCCGTGATCAGCGCGTTCGTGCTGCCCAAGATCGGCGAGTCGCACGCGCGTGCGCTCTTCGCGACCGGCCAGCGCTTCGACGCCGATCGGGCGCGGAGCATCGGCCTGGTGCACGAGGTGGTCGCCGACGATACGGCGCTCGACGTCCGAATCGAGGAGCTCCTCGGGGAGCTGCGATCTGCCGGACCGACGGCCACCCGCGAGGCGAAGGCGTTGATCCGCGACCTGCGTGGCATGGACGCGGCCACGGCGCGGGACGAGACGGTGCGCCGCATCGCGCGGCAGCGAACCTCGCCGGAGAGCCAGGAAGGACTTACCGCGTTCGTCGAGAAGCGCCGGCCATCGTGGTGGCAGCGCACCGAGTCGTAGGGTGGCGCGGCCGCAGCTGACGACGCCGCCCAAGGCCGCACCGGGCGACCGGGTGGCGATCGTGTCGCCCTCGTACGCCGCGCCGGGCGTGTTCCCGGCGATCCACGAGCTCGCGATGGATCGGCTGCGCACTGCGCTCGGCGTCGTGCCGGTCGAGTTCCCGACGACGCGCCGGACGCATGCGACGCCGGCTGATCGTGCGGCCGACCTGCATGCCGCATTCGCCGACCCAACGATCAGGGCGGTGATGGCCTCCATCGGCGGCGACGACCAGATCACGGTAGTGCCCCACCTGGACGTGTCAGTCGTGGCCGCCAACCCGAAGCCGTTCTTCGGCTACAGCGACAACACCAACCTGCTGAACTGGCTGTGGAACCTGGGCATCGTGGGCTACCACGGTGGGTCGACCATGGTCCACCTGGGTCGCGGCGCTGGCCTGCACCCGGTCTCCATCGGCTCGCTGCGGAGCGCGCTCTTCACCAACGACGAGGTTGAGCTGACCCCGGTCGCGGAGTTCACCGAGGACGAGGTCAGCTGGGCAACGCCGGAGGCCCTGACCACCTCCGGGCCGGTGCAGCCGAGCGACGCGTGGTCCTGGCACAACGCCGATCGAACCCTCTCCGGCCCGACCTGGGGCGGGAACCTCGAGATCCTGCACTGGAACCTGGCGGCCGGCCGATGGATCCGCCCGGTCGCCGACTACGCCGGCTGCATCCTCCTGCTCGAGACGTCGCAGGAGATGCCATCGGCGTCGGACGTGTACCGGATGCTGCGTAACTTCGGCGAGCGCGGGCTGCTGGCTCAGTTTCCCGCCGTGGTCGTCGGCAGGCCGAAGGCCTCGAGCTGGATGGCGCCCAACGACGCCCACGAGCGAGCGTCCTTCCGGGTCGATCAGCGAGATGCCGTCCTCCGCGCGCTCGAGACCTACAACCCCGAGGCGATGGTCGTGTTCGGGGTGGACATCGGGCATACCGATCCTCAGTGGGTCATCCCGTACGGCGGCACGATGCGGATCGACGGCGTCGCGCGGACGATCCACGTGCAGTTCTAGGCGACAATCGCGACGTGAAAGACGACGGACTCACGCCACGGGAAGTGGCTGACGAGCTCGGCGTGACGGTACGGACGGTCCAGCGCTGGATCGCCGACGGTCGGCTCGCGGCTGTTCGCGTCGGGAGCCGGGTCCGCGTGTCGCGTTCGTCGCTCACGTCCGTTACGGGCGGGGGCGCACAACGAGTCGCTGGCGCCATCACGTCGCTGCTGATAGCCAACCGCGGAGAAATCGCGGTTCGGATTGCGCGCACCGCGACCCGGATGGGCATCCGCGTCGTCGGCGTCCACGCATCCCGCGAGCGGCCACCCGACGGCGCGGACGAGTCTCACGAGATCCGTTCCTACCTCGACGCCGCAGACCTGATCGGAGTCGCTCGACTTTCCGGCGCGAACGCGATCCATCCCGGCTACGGCTTCCTTGCCGAGAGCGCGCCCTTCGCGGCTGCGGTGACCGACGCCGGGCTCGCCTGGATCGGTCCTCCGGCCAATGCCATCGCCGCCATGGGCGACAAGGCGGCCGCGCGACGATGGGCGGCCGAGCAGGGCGTGCCGACCGTCCCCGGTTACGACGGTGATGCGCACGATGACGCCACCCTGGCGGCCGAGGCTGCCCGCATCGGCTATCCGCTCCTCGTCAAGCCGTCCCTCGGTGGCGGTGGCAAGGGCATGCGGGTCGTGCACGATGAGTCGGCGCTCGCCGAGTCGCTGGCGGCCGCCCGGCGCGAGGCCCTTCGCTCGTTCGCGGACGATCGGCTCATCCTGGAGCGCTACCTCGAGGGCGTCCGCCACGTCGAGGTGCAGGTCCTGTTCGACGCCCACGGCAACGGCGTGCATCTAGGCGAGCGCGACTGCAGCGCGCAGCGACGGAGCCAGAAGCTCGTCGAGGAGGCCCCCGCGCCGTCGGTCACGCCCGAGCTGCGGGCACGCATGGGCGAGGCGGCCCTGGCCGTGGCCCGCGCTTCCGGCTACGTCAGCGCCGGCACGGTCGAAATGCTCCTGACCGATGCGGGTGAGTTCTTCTTCCTCGAGATGAACACCCGCCTCCAGGTCGAACACCCGGTCACCGAGGCCGTCACCGGGCGCGACCTGGTGGAAGACCAGCTGCGCATCGCCGCCGGGGCGACGCTTACGGAGCTGGGCCTTTCGAAGCCGCCACCCATCCGCGGGCACGCCATCGAGGCCCGCCTCTACGCCGAGGATCCGGAGTCCGGGTTCCTGCCGGCGACCGGACACCTGGCCCGGGTGCGATGGCCGGATGGCGTCCGCGTCGACACGGGCGTTCGGGAGGGCGACGATGTCGGCGATCAATACGACCCCATGCTGGCCAAGCTGATCGCCCACGGGCAGACCCGGAGCGAGGCGCTCGAGCGCCTGCGAACCGCACTCGTCGACACGACCGTTCTCGGCGTGCGGACCAACCTTCGCTTCCTGCGCTGGCTGACCGCTCAGGCTCCGATGCGCGACGCCGAGGTCAGGACCGAAACGGTCACGCGCCTCGAGCTGCCGGGACCGCCGAACCCGACCGATGAGCACTGGCTGGCGGCCGCCCACCTCCTCGAGCCGGACGCGGCCGATCCGTGGTCCGGCGGCTGGCGGCTCAATGGCCCGCCGGTTCGGCGGATGCGCCACGGCGACACCGAACGCAGCGTTCGCCTGGACCGCGAGTGCGGCGAGCTCGACGCTGTGCGCGACGGGGACATCGTCCACGTCGACGTCGAGGGCCAGTCGCTCGAGTTCCGCATGGCGCCGGCGCCGACCGTCGAGGAGGCCGTTCGTCATGCCGCCGGCGCCGCGGGTGACGGCGGGTCGGTCCTGACCGCGCCGATGCCCGGTCGCGTCATCGCGGTCCGTGCCGCCGAGGGCGCCTCGGTCACCGCACACCAGGTGGTGGTCGTCATCGAGGCCATGAAGATGGAGCACGCGGTCGTCGCGCCGATGGACGGCACGCTGGCCCGGCTGGCGGTGACAGAGGGTCAGCAGGTCCAACGCGGCGACATCCTCGCCGAGGTGGTCGCGCGTTCGTGAACGACCGGCGAGATCGTCGATCGAACACAATCGGCACATGAGCGACCGCGACGTGCGCATCTACGAGGTCGGGCCGCGTGACGGCCTCCAGAACGAGTCCGCGCCGATCCCGACCGACGCGAAGCTACGCTTCATCGAGCTGCTGGTCGACGCGGGCCTGCGCGAGATCGAGGCGACCAGCTTCGTGGCGCCGCGAGCGGTGCCCCAACTCGCCGACGCAGACGAGCTGATGGGGCGCCTGGAGCGGCGCCCCGGCGTGCGCTACCCGGTGCTCGTCCCGAACGAGCGCGGCCTCGAACGCGCGGAGGCCGCCGGCGCCGATGCGATCTGCGTCTTCACCGCCGCATCTGAGGCGTTCACGAAGGCGAACATCAACATGTCGATCGCCGAGTCGATCGACGCCTTCCGGCCGGTGCTGGCGCGGGCTCGCGACCTGGGGTGGTGGACGCGCGGCTACGTGAGCACCGCCTTCGGCTGCCCCTACCAGGGCGAGGTCGGCGAGGCTGCGGTCGTCGGCGTCGCGCGCCAGCTGATCGAGCTGGGCGTCAACGAGGTCAGCATCGGCGACACGATCGGCGTTGCGGCGCCACGCGACGTGCGACGCGTGGTGGGCGCGCTGCTGCGCGGCGGGATCGCGATTGATCGGCTGGCGATGCACTTCCACGACACTCGCGGGACGGCGCTCGCGAACGTGGCCACGGCGCTCGACCTGGGGATCCGTTGCTTCGACGCGTCGACCGGGGGCACCGGCGGCTGTCCCTACGCGCCGGGTGCAGCCGGCAACCTGGCCACCGAGGACCTCGTCTACCTCCTCGACCGCGAAGGGCTTTCCCACGGCGTCGAGCTCGACGCGCTGCTCGTGGCGGCGCGCCACGTCAGCCAGACGCTTGGTCGCCCACTTGGCACAAAGGTGGGCCAGGCAGGCGGCTGGCGCGTACCATAGGCGGCCGATGGACGCCGACGCCGATTCCGACGCCCCGCCCCGATCACCGGCCGAGACTCCGCCGCGCCCGCTGATCCTGGATGTCGACACCGGGATCGACGACATGATCGCGCTGCTCATCGCGGCCACCAGCCCTGAGCTCAACCTGCGCGGCGTGACGTGCGTGGCGGGAAACGTCGAGATTCACCACGTGGCACGCAACACGGGCAAGATCCTGCGCATGGTCGGTCGCGGCGACGTCCCGGTCAGCATCGGCGCGGCGCGGCCGCTTCAGCGCCGGCTGCGGACCGCACCCGACACGCACGGCCCGACAGGCACCGGGTACGTCGAGCTGCGCGGCGAGGACCGGCAGCTCGGCACGACCGAATACACCGCAATCCCGGCCAGCCGCTACCTCGGCGCGCACGTGAACCGCCATCCGGGCGAGATGTCGATTGTGGCCCTCGGACCGCTCACCAACATCGCCGCCGCCACCCAGCACGGCGTCGACCTCGCCGGCTCGACGCGCGAGGTGGTCTGGATGGGCGGGACGCTCGAGGCGCGCGGCAACACGACCGAGACCGGTGAGTGGAACGCATGTGTCGATCCCGAGGCGGTCGAGGTCTGCCTGCAGGCGGGCTCGATCCATCGCATCTTTCCGCTCGACGCCACCCAGGGCATCGTCTTCACGATGAATGACATGCGGGAGCTGCCTGATACGCACCTGGCCGGCATCGTCCGCGATGCCCTGCGCTTCTACGTTGGGTTCCACCAGCAGGCGGACGGGATCGACGGCGCCTACCTGCACGATCCCGTCGTGCTCATCGGCTCGATGCTGCGGCCGGACCTCGCAACGGAGACCGTTACCGAGACGCTGGCCTGCGACACGAGCTCCGATCCATACCTGGCCGGCAGCCTGTATCGGTCGGATGCCGATGACCGGCCACCCGTCTCGGTCGCCACCGAGATCGACGCCGACGGCATGCGGGCCGAGCTCATCGCGCGGCTCGTGCGCGCGGTCGGCGCCCCGAACAGCTGAGCACACGGAGGAGGGTCAACCATGGTCACTCGCTGGATCGCCGCCCTCGCGGCCTTCGTCATCGTGATTCTCGTCGGCATGGTCACGATCGGGAACTTCGGGACCGGGATCGACCCCGAGAACTTCTTCGACACCGAGGGAGCCAACTCCTTCGCGCTGATCGGGGCGGTCGCCCTGGTGATCGGGTTCCTGGTGTACGCCGCTGTCGAGTACGCCCAGACCGGCGGGTTCGCCTCGATCGCATCCCAGTTCGACACGCGCACCATCGTCCTCATGCCCATCGCGATCGCGATCAACATCATCCTGGGAGCCACGGTCGCCAACGCGCTCAAGCTGCCGATCTACCTCGACAGCATCGGCACCATCCTGGTCGGCGCCCTCGCCGGCCCGGTCGCGGGTGCCCTGACGGGCATGCTTTCGAACGTGCTGTGGACGTACGTCGTGCCGCCGCCCTTCCAGAACGGTCCGGCCGCGGCCTTCGGCATCGTGGCGGTCGTCATCGGCGTGCTGGCCGGGCTCGCCGGGCGCGCAGGTTGGCTGCGACCCCGGCCGAACCGACCGATCGGAGAGCTGGCCATCGGCGGACTGGTGGCGCTCGCCATCGTCATCGGCCTCGGCGTCTACGCCTATGTGCGCTTCTATTCCGCCGGCTTCGAGCTCTTCAACCCCGACAACACCGATCCGTTCTTCATCGTCATCGGCTGGCTCATCGCCGCCCTGTTTGTCGCGTTCGTGCTCGGTTTCCTGGTCCTGCTCTTCATACGTCGGGACCTGACCGTGGCCTACGTGACTGTGGCCGGGGTGGTGACCGGCCTTGTCGCCGCGCTCATCAGCGCGCCGATCAGCGCCAACGTCTTCGGCGGGGTGACCGGCGGCGGCACGGACTTCCTGGTGGCGGCCTTCCGGCAGGGCGGAGCGGACCTCCAGACGGCGACCTTCCAGCAGGGCGTGCTGTCGGACCCGGTCGACAAGCTCGTCACCTTCTTCGTGGTCTACCTGGTCCTGGCCGCCATGGCGCGCCGCACCAAGGCTCGCTTCCCGCAGGGTGAGCGGCTGCTCGAGGACGCCGACCCCGATGGCGCCGAGGATGGGGAGTGGAGGAGGGCGACGGCCTGACCGACTCGCCATCGACGAACCGAGGCATCCCCGACTTCGTCGGACGCCCCGGCGCGAGTGCCTTCCACCGGCTCAACCCGCTCACGAAGGCGACGCTGGCGACCGTGACGGCCATCGCGGCCGTCGCGCTCGGCGGGCTCGCCGGACCGATCCTGCTGGTGACCGTCGCCGTCATCGGTCCGGCCCTTGCGGCCGGGGTCCTGCGACGTCTCGTCCGGACGGGTCTTCTGCTTGCGCTGCCGATCGCGGTTTCGGCATTCCTCGTCAACGTGTTCTTCTTCCCGGGCGCCCAACAGGTGCTGCTGCGCATCGGGCCGATCACCGCCACCGCCGAGGGACTGGGCTTCGCGCTCGAGATCCTGGTGCGCATCCTGGCCATCAGCGGCGCGGTCACGCTCTTCTACCTGACCACCCGGCCGGCCGACCTGACGGTCGACCTCGAGCGACGTGGCATCAGCCCGCGGGTCGCCTTCGTGACGAATGCGTCGGTGCAGACGGTGCCGGCCATGGTCGAGCGGGCCGGGCAGATCACCGCCGCGCAGCGCGCGCGCGGCCTCGACACAGAGGGGTCCGTCTGGCGGCGAATTCGCGGGGTCGTGCCGATCGTGGGCCCGGTCATCCTCGGCTCGATCGCCGAGGTCGAGGAGCGCACGATGGCGCTCGAGGCGCGCGGCTTCACGCGACCCGGCCGCCGGACCCTGCTCTGGGCGCCTCCGGACTCCGGCCCGCAGGCGCTCCTGCGCTGGGCGCTCCTCGTGGGCCTGGTCGCGTTGATCACGGCGCGCGTCACCGGATGGCCGGCGTGACGATCGCCCTCGCCGGCGTCGGTTACCGGTACGCCGGCGCCGCCGGCCCGGCGCTGCTCGATATCGACCTCGAGCTGGCGGACGGCGAGGTGCTCGGCCTCGTCGGCGCCTCCGAGGCGGGCAAGACGACCCTGTGCCTCGTGGTCAGCGGGCTGGCTCCGCGAACGGTGGGCGGTCAGATCCGGGGACGCATCACGCTGGACGGCGAGGACGTCGACACGTGGCCCATGCACCGGCTCAGCCAGCGCGTAGGCATCGGCTTCCAGAACCCGGCGACCCAGCTCTCCCAGGTCACGGGCAGTGTCTTCGAGGAGGTCGCATTCGGACCGATGAACCTGGCGCTGCCGCTCGACGAGGTCGTCGGCCGAACCTGGATGGCACTCGAGACCCTGCGGATCGAGGGGTTGGCCGATCGAGACCCGATGCGCCTGTCCGGCGGCCAGCAGCAGCTGGTCGCGGTGGCCGGGCTGCTGGCCATGCGCCCCGAGCACCTGGTACTCGACGAGCCGACTGCCCAGCTCGATCCCGCCGGCACGCGGCTCGTGGCCGACGCGATCGAGCGCCTGGCCGCCGATGGCGCCTCGATCCTGGTGGCTGAGCAGAAGACCGACCTGCTGGCCGCCATCTGCTCTCGTGTCGTCGTGCTCGACGGCGGACGCGTCGCGCACCAGGGGCCTGCCGCCGACGTCCTCGCCGATCCCCGGCTGCGCGACCTCGGGGTGGCGGAGCCGTCCTCGGTAAGGCTGCGGCGCGCGGCCATGGCGGCTGGTGTCGCGGACGCGCGGCTCTCGGAGGCGCTGGCCGGTGGCTGACCTGCGCGTCGAGGGCCTGGTCCACGTCTATCGCGACGGCGGCGTTCGGGCCCTCGATGGGGTTGACCTGTCGATCGGCGCCGGCGAGCGGGTCGCGCTCGTCGGCCAGAACGGCAGCGGCAAGACGACGCTGGTGGGGCATCTCAACGGGCTGCTAAGGCCGACCGACGGCCGCGTGTCCGTCGACGGCGCCGATGCGTCATCCCTCACGGTGGCGCAGCTCGCCTCGCGGGTCGGCCTCGTGTTCCAGGACCCGGACCGCCAGATCTTCGCCGGCTCCGTGCGGGCCGAGGTCGAGTTCGGACCCCGCAATCTGGGCCGATCCGGCTCCGAGCTTCGTTCAGCGGTGTCGGACGCGCTGGCGGCCGCCGGGCTCGACGGCCAGGAGGGGACGAACCCGTACGACCTCGGCCAGTCGCGCCGAAAGCTGCTCGCGCTCGCATCGGTCCTCGCCATGCGCACGCCGGTGATCGTGCTGGACGAGCCCACGACCGGCCAGGACGCGCGTGGCGTCGAGCGAGTGCGGGCGGTCGTCGAGGCCGTCGCGGCTGAGGGGAGAACGGTGATTGCGGTCAGCCACGACATGCGCTTCGCGGCCGAGACCTTCGAACGGGTGGTGGTCCTGCGGGCCGGGCGGGTGATCGCGGACGGCGCGCCCGCAGAGGTGTTCGCGGCCGAGGGTTGGGACGCCCTGCGCTCGACGTACCTCGAGCCACCGCTGGCGGCCGTGCTCGGCGAGCGACTTGGAGTCGGCTCCACGCCCACCGACGCGAGCCTGATCGAGGCCCTGCTGGCCTAGTAGAAGCCGGGGGGCGGCGGGAGCGGCCTGCCCTCGGCGTCAAGGCGCTCCTCGCTCGGCAGATCGTCGCGATGCTCGCGCTCGCCGATCGGTCCCG
>CAYYDA010000011.1:13151-18145 GCA_964470495.1 uncultured Steroidobacteraceae bacterium
AGGCGCTCCTCGCTCGGCAGATCGTCGCGATGCTCGCGCTCGCCGATCGGTCCCGGGATCGGGAGGGCCATGACCGAATGCGGCACCTCGTCGAGGCGGTCGGTGATCCCGCGCAGACCCAGCCGACGCATGGCCGCGCCGAAGCGATCCGCGAAGTCCTGGCTGCGCATCAGCCCGAAGGCGAGTGACGAGTGGGCTCGCATGAGCAGCTCGATACCGCGCGCGGCGGCCACGGCGTTGATCTGGTTCAGGCCCAGCTGTTGCTCGAGGATGTCGATCGCACGGTTTGCCTCTTTGCGCGTCGACCGGCTGAAATGCGGGGTACGGTTGACGAGCAGGCGCGTCCGGTACAGCGCCTCGCCGACACGGCCGTCGCGATCGAGGTTGCCCTGGGTCATGGAGCGAATATTACGCGCTGGCGCGGACTGGCAGGATCGGGTCGCCGATGCGCTGGGCACGGCTCCGCGACCGATCCCGCTCGACGAGCGCCTGATGCCGCGGGGCCCGGACGGCGAGACCACCCGCCGCCGATTCGACCGCGCCACCTTCCCGACCGCTCGCCCGGCCGCGACGCTGCTGGCCATCTATCCCGATGACACCGGCCGCCTCGTCATCCCGTTGACGGTGCGGCACGCGGACATGCGCTCACACGCCGGCGAGGTCTCCCTGCCCGGTGGCGCGGTCGACGCGTCCGACGAGAGCCGCGAGGCCGCGGCGCTGCGCGAGGCGTGGGAGGAGATCGGCCTCGAGCCGGACCTCGTGCGGATCGTCGGCGTGCTCGACGACGTGTGGATCCCCGTCAGCAACTTCGAGCTGCGACCGTTCGTGGGTACGGTCACGCAGCGTCCGACGCTCGTGCCACATGACGCTGAGGTCGCCTCGATCGTGGAGCTGCCGCTGGCCGCGCTGTTCGATCCCGACGTGCTCGGGACGGAGGAGTTCACCGGGCGCGGCTTCACGGTGAGCGCCGGCGCGTACCGCTACGGCGGCGTTCGGGTCTGGGGCGCCACGGCGTTCACGCTCGGGATGCTGGCCCACGTCCTGGAGGGCGCCGCCGCGGACGCCTAGCGGCGGATCTGGAGCGTCGTCTTGAGCGATCCGAGCATGTCGAGCAGCGGTCCGTGCTGGGCAGGCGGCGCCGCCAGCACGCTCGTCCTGGGTCCGCGGACCGTGGGGTTCCACCACGGTCCTCCTTGGATGTTGGTCACGACAGCGCCCGCTCGCTCCGCGATCAGCCCTGCCGCTGCCACGTCCCACGGCGAGAGGCCGCCGTTCTGCACGAACGCGTCGAACCTCCCGTTCGCCACGTACGCCAGCGCCAGCGCCGCGCTGCCCATGCGCCGATGGATGCGGATCAGCGGCGCGATCCGCCGCTCTCGCATCAGCCCGCCGCTACCGATGACCGCCAAGCTGACGACGTAATCGGACAGCGCCTCCTTGGTCGAGGCGCGGATCGGGGCGCCGTCGAGCATGGCCGGACCATCGGCGGTGGCTGCGTACATGTCGTCCCGCGCCGGGTCGAAGATGACGCCGACGCTCGGCTCGTCCTCCACTACCAGGCCAATGCTGACGCAGTAGTACGGGATCCCGTTGGCGTAGTTCACGGTGCCGTCGAGCGGATCGATCACCCACATCCGCCCGTTGTGCGACCCATCGTCGCGCAGGACGCCGGCGTGCTCGCCGGACTCCTCGGCCAGGATGGCGTCGCCGGGGAAGCGCTGCTTGATGGCGTCGATCACCAGGCGCTCCGACGCGTAGTCGGCGTTGGTGACGACATCGCGCTTGCTCTTGTAGTCGATGCGCTCGAGCCGTTCGTAGCTGTCGATCAGCAGCGCGCCAGCGCGGCGCGCGAGATCGGTGGCGAATGCGAGCTCATCGGCCCATCGGTCGGTCACGGACCTCAGGGTAGACGGAAGCCTACAGTCGTGACGGTGACCTCACCGTCTGGCTCCGCGCTGAGGCCGAAGGAGATCTCAACGTCCGTGCCCGGCGGCAGATAGTCGATGGTGACCTCGCTCTCTTCCTCGGATCCCTCGACCGTCGCGGTCGCGCGCAGCACGAGAGCCTCGGCGGCCAGGTCCCCATCGTTCATCACGATGGCGGGCACGATCCATCCGGTCGAGGTCTCGTACGCCGCGTCCCGCTGGAGCTCGACGCGCGGTTCAGGCGGGCGGTCGGCATCCGTGAGGCCGTCGACGGCGAGGAACCCGACGACTCCGAGGATCGCTGCGACGCTGATCCCCAGCGCGACCCATTCCAACCAGTTCCGACGCACGGCTACGACGCCTCCTGCTGTTGCTGGCCCTGCTGTCCGCCGCCGACCAAGAGTCGTCCGGCGGCGGCGCCGAACGACGCCACGATTGCGAGCATCACCGTCTGTCCCACAATTGCGGAGGGCGAGACACCATCGGTCCGGCCAAACGCCCACAGAAGCAGCAGGCTGACGAGCAGGCTCACCGCATAAGCCGCCAGCGTCTCGCCGATCGGATGGTCGAGCGGACTGTCACTGCCCTCGAACGAGCGACCGCCGCGGAAGTCGGCGTAGAAGACGATGGCGTAGTTCATCGCCAGGGTGGCGGGAATAACCAGCAGGAGCAGCCACCAGTCGGCCGCGATCCCGAGCAGCATCGGCTCCTCGGTGGGCGCGATATTGAGCGCGAACACGAGCGCCGCTCCGGCGGCGACGAACAGCCGTCCGAGAGTTCCTACGCCCGCGCCGTCACCCACCGAGCTGCCCTGATCCGCGGCGTCCTCGGGATCATCCTCCGGCGCGGCAAGCTGCGTCCCCGCCAGGGAGACGCCGAACGCCACCGGGATCATTTCCAGCGCGATCTTGCCAACCGCATCTCGAAGCCCCGTATCAAGACCGATCCGGCCGAGCAGCAGCAGCGCCACCGCCGACACCATAGCCGCGATACCCAACGTCTCCACCGAGTCGCTCAGCAGCTCGCCCCACGTCCGCTCGCGCCGGAAGCCGCTCACGGCGTTGTAGCCAACCACGACGACGAATGCCACCCAGATCAGGACGACGATCTTCCACGACGGCAGCAGAAACGAGTGAGCCCACATCTCCATGGTGAAGAGCAGTGGGAGTCCGATGAATAACCCGCCACCCATCGCGCGCACAAGGTCACGCACGCTCTTCGCGACGGAGGTGTCCTGCTGGGTCTGTTTGCTCGCCTCGCTCACGAGCGCTCCGGTGATGCACGCGGCGCGCCATTCTGTAGGCTACGCGCATGCCACAGATCCACCTTCGCGCCGAGGAGGGCGACTACGCGCCGCTCGTCCTCCTGCCCGGCGACCCGAACCGTGCGCGCCGCATCTCCGAGCGTTTCGACGAGGGATCCGCGCGCCAGGTGAACGACCATCGCGGCCTGCTCGGCTTCACCGGGACCTACAACGGCTCGCCGGTCAGCGTGCAGACCTCGGGCATGGGCACGCCCAGCCTCAGCATCGTGGTCGAGGAGCTGCTGCGGCTCGGCGCCCAGCGGCTGATCCGGGTCGGGACCTGCGGCGGGATCGCGAAGGGGCTCAGGACCGGGGAGCTCGTCATCGCCACCGCGGCCTGCCCGGTCGACGGCGCCACGACCACCTACCTCCACGGCGAGGCTTACGCCCCCGCGGCCGACTTCGCGCTCACGCGCGCGCTGGTCGACGCGGCCGATGAGGCCGGCATCGCCGTCCGGACCGGGCTCGTCGCATCGGTCGACGTCTTCTACAACACAGATGCCGACTATGCCCAGCGCTGGCGCGACCGCGGCGTGCTGGCATTCGAGATGGAGGCGTCCGCGCTGTTCTTCCTCGCCGCGCGCGGCGGCGTGCAGGCCGCATGCGCGCTCACCGTGAGCGACGTGCTGTCGGAGGAGGTCAGCACCGAGGAGTCCTACCTTCCTCTCGATGAGCTCGATCGGGCGATCGACAGCATGATCGGCCTGGCCCTGGAGGCCGGAACCGGTTCCTGAGACGGCATCGGTCCTGCGGTAGACTCGGTCTCGCTCGAAAGGGAGGCCGAGGCTCAGATATGGCCGATACGCTCACGCGCGGGGCCGCCAACCAGGCCGGCGCCATCATCAACAAGAATGCCGCCGCCGAGGCGCAGGACTTCCTGCCGCTGAAGGGAATCGACCACGTCGAGTTCTGGGTGGGCAACGCCAAGCAGGCCGCGCATTACTACCGCGCCCTGTGGGGCTTCACCCCGGTCGCCTACGCCGGGCTCGAGACTGGCGTGCGGGATCGGTCCAGCTTCGTCATGGTCCAGAACGACATCCGCTTCGTCTTCACGGCACCGATCGGGCCGGACGGCGAGATCGCGCAGCACGTCGCACAGCACGGGGACGGGGTCCACGACATCGCCTTCGCCGTCGACGACGTCGAATCGGCCTGGCGCGAGACGACCGCGCGTGGGGCCGAGAGCGCGCAGGAGCCGATCGAGCTGGAGGGCAAGAAGGGCGTCCTGCGTCGCAGCGCCATCCACACCTACGGCGAGGTCCTCCACTCGTTCGTCGACCGTTCCGACTACCACGGCACGTTCGCGCCCGGCTATCACCGAGTGACGAACCCGGCTGCGGCGGCGACCGGGCAGGTCCTGCTCGAGGTCGACCACTGCGTCGGCAACGTCGGGCTCGGGGACATGAACCGGTTCGTCGACTTCTACAAGAACGTCCTCGGCTTCGCCCAGCTCATCCACTACGACGACAAAGTGATTCACACCGACTACTCGGCGCTGATGAGCAAGGTCATGACGAACGGGAACGGCCGCATCAAGTTCCCGATCAACGAGCCGGCGGCCGGCAAGAAGAAGAGCCAGATCCAGGAGTTCCTCGACTACTACGGGACCGCCGGCACGCAGCACATCGCCTTGCGCACCGAGGACATCGTTGGCACCGTGCGCGTGCTGCGCGAGCGCGGCGTCGAGTTCCTGGGGATGCCGCATGCCTATTACGAGTCGCTCCCCGACCGCGTCGGCGACGTCGGCGTCTCGATGGACACGCTCG
>CAYYDA010000012.1:0-17284 GCA_964470495.1 uncultured Steroidobacteraceae bacterium
CCATCGGCTTCGTGGACGACGACGTCGTCGACGAGTCGAACCTCCAGCGCCAGGTCCTCCACGGTGCCGATCGGGTGGGCATGCTCAAGGTCGACTCGGCCGAGCTGACGATCCGCGGCCTGAACCCCGAGACGAACGTCGTCAAGCACGTCGAGCGGCTTGACGCGGACAACGTGGAGCGCCTCATCGGCGGCTACGACGTGATCGTCGACGGGACTGACAACTTCGACACGCGCTACGTCCTCAACGACGCGGCGGTGAAGCTGCGCAAGCCGGTCGTGCACGGCTCGATCTACCGATGGGACGGCCAGATCACGACCTTCGTCCCGTTCGAGGGCCCGTGCTACCGATGCATGTACCCGACCCAGCCGCCGGACGAGCTGGCACCTGCCTGCAGCGTGGCCGGCGTGCTCGGCGTGCTTCCGGGGATCGTCGGCATGCTCCAGGCCAACGAGGTCTTCAAGATCCTGCTGGGCGTGGGGGAGACGCTCGCCGGACGGCTCCTGATGTTCGACGCCATGGGCACGACGTTCGACGAAGTCCGCATCTGGCGTGACCCGGCCTGCCCGGCATGCGGCGAGGGCGCCCCGCGGACAGTCGAGCCCGGTGCCCGGGTGGCTGCCGGAGCATGAGCACCGTTCGCATTCCCCCCGTCCTGCGCGAGAACACCGGCGGAGACCGCAGCGTCGAGGTCAACGGCAGCACCGTGGCAGAAGCGCTGGCCGACCTCTTCGGCAAGCATCCGGCCCTGCGCGACCGGGTCACCCAGGAGGGTGAGCTCTCGCAGTTCATCAACGTCTACGTCAACGACCGTGACGTGCGCTATCGCGACGGCCTCGCCACTTCGATCGGGGCCGACGACACCATCATCCTCCTGCCCGCCATGGCCGGAGGGTCACGCTAGAACGATGCCGACCACGGTCGGCGCGGCATCGGACGTGGTTGCCGCCATCGGCAATACCCCTATGGTCGAGCTTCGGCGCATGGCGCCGCACCCGGGCGTGCGCCTGTACGCCAAGCTCGAGGGCAACAACCCCACCGGCAGCGTCAAGGACCGGATCGCCCGCACCATGATCGATGCTGCCCTGGCCGACGGGTCGCTGGCACCCGGGCAGACGATCCTGGAGCCCTCCAGCGGCAACACCGGCATCAGCCTGGCCATGATCGGCGGACGCCTGGGACATCCCGTGCGGATCGTGATGCCCGACAACACGACCCCCGAGCGCGAGCAGGTGCTTCGCCTGTTCGGCGCCGAGATCGTCTTCTCGCCGGGGGCCGAGGGCTCCAACGGCGCGATCCACCTGGCGCAGTCGCTGGCTGAGGCCGACCCGAGCCTCTTCATGCCGTACCAGTACGGCAATGAGGCGAACCCACGCGCCCACGAGGAGACCACCGGGCCTGAGATCCTGGACCAGGTGCCCGACCTCGACGTGTTCGTCGCGGGTCTCGGAACCGGCGGCACGCTCACCGGCGTCGGGCGCTATCTGAAGCGGGCCAAGCCCGACGTGCGGATCGTCGCGGCGGAGCCCCTGCCCGGCGAGAAGGTGCAGGGCCTGCGCTCACTCGAAGAGGGCTTCATCCCACCCGTGCTGGACGAGTCCATCCTCGACGACAAGTTCCTGGTCAGCAACCGCGACGCGGTCATCGGGCTTCGACGCCTGCTCCGCGACGAGGGCATCTTCGCGGGACTCTCGTGCGGGGCCGCGGTGGCCGTGGCGGTCCGGGTCGCCCGGGAGATGGAGACAGGATCGGTGGTGGTGCTCCTCGCCGACAGCGGCTGGAAGTACATGTCCGCCGACCTCTGGAATCGCGATCTCGACGAGCTCTCCGACGAGCTGGAGGGGTCATTGCTGTGGTGAGCCAAGGGCTGACCATCCCGCCGCCCGTCGCCGAGGCGCTGCTGGCCCACGCCCGCGCGGAGCTGCCAAACGAGGCCTGCGGCCTGCTGGCCGGCGATCTCGGAACCGGGATTGCGAGTGCCTACCATCCTGCGCGCAACGCCGAGGCCAGCCCGCTGCGCTACAACGTGGACCCCGACGACCTGGTGCGCATCGTGTTCGGGATCGATGATGCGGGCGAGGACCTCCTCGGCATCTTCCACTCGCACACCCATACGCCGGCCGTCCCTTCGCCGACCGACCTGCGCACCGCAGAGTACCCCGACGCGTTCTACCTCCTCGCCACGCTCTCGGACCCGGACGCCGGCCCGACCGAGGCACTGCGAGCGTGGCGCATCACCAACGGCGTGTCCCGCGAGGTCACCCTGCGCATCGGCTGACGGGCGTCAGCAGCCCAGGGGCACGTGTCCGAAGATGCGCGGCGTGACCGCGTCGAGCGTGAGGTCAACGCTGCAGGAGCCCTCCTCGCCCTCGCCCCGATAGGCGAGGGCGAACCGCCCGATCTCGGGCGGGGCAAGCCACCTCGCGCTCGTCAGCAGGAGTCCGTCCAGGGTCGCCGGCGGAGCCAGGGAGCGAGCGAGCTCGTCAAGGCTCGGGAGCAGCTCGTTGGGCATGCCGCGCAGCTCGGCCGAGGTGACGCTTACCAGCCCTTGCGCCGGCCGCACCTCGAAGATCCAGACGTCGTCGCCGTGGCTTCCCGGCCGGGCACCGGCGAGCTCCACCGTGCATGCCTCCGGCCCGCACGAGCCACTCACCGCCATCGTGGTCCACGGTTGGCCGTCGAAGGTCCACGTCGCGGCCGCCAGTGCCGACGCGATGGCATCGGTCTCGAGCTGGTCCGGCACGCCGCCGGGGCGACGCGAGTCGCGCATGGCGGTAAGGACCGTGGCCGCGTCGAAGGGCGTTCCCACGGCTGGCAGCTCGACTCCAGAGGGCCCCTGCGTCTGGCTCGGCGTCGGCGAGGGTGTGGCATCGGGGGACGCCGTGGCGGTCGGGACGCTTGTCGGCGTCGGCGTGGGACTGGCCGGCACCGGCGCTTCAGCGGTGCAGGCCGCGGTGGCCGCAATGACGAGCGCGGTCACCGCGAGGCCCCGACGCCTCACGGCTTTCCGAGCAGACCGTTGATGTATTGCGGAACCCCGACACCGATGACGCTCGTTCCGCCGACGATCCAGGTGCGTGGCGGCCAGATGCGGAAGAGCTCGGCGGTCACCGCGGCCGGCACCTGCGAGCTCTTGACCAGCAGCAACGGCGAGCCGGAGCGGCCCGCGCCGGGCACGGCCGCCAGCGCATCGGGGTAGTTGATGCCGGTGGCGAGGTAGATCGACGGCGACGCGCCGAAGAACACGCTCGAGATCGCTGCCGCCGTCGCATAGCGGTCCGCGCCTGCCACGCGATCCACCGATAGCGACGCGAAGGCCCGCAGCTCCTGCACGACGCTGTCCCCAACGACGCTGGCTCCTCCCACCACGAAGATCCGCGCCGGCCGGAGGCGCGCCAGCTCGTCGCGCGTGGCCTGTGGCAGGGAGCCCGGTTGCGTGAGCAGCACAGGCCCGCCCATGCGGATCGCAGCCGGGCCAGCGGCGAGCGCATCGGGGAAGGTGCGACCGGTGGCGATGAAGAGCGCCGGAACGCCCGGTGCGAACGAGGCGCGGCTCACCGCGGCCGCGGTCTCGTAGCGATCGGCGCCGGCCATGCGCGAGACCGGCTGCGACGTGTACTGCTGGAGCGCCTGCGCCACCCCATCGGACACGGCACCCGCTCCACCGGCGACCACGATCCGTCCGGGGCGGAGGCGTGCCAGCTCGTCGCGGGTCGTCTGGGGAAGCGTGCTCGGGTCGGTCAGGAGGACCGGGCCGCCCTGCAGGCCGGCGACGGGTCCCACGGCCAGTGCGTCGGGGAAGTTCCTGCCGGTCGCAACGTAGGCAACGGGAACTCCGGGACCGAAGTGCGCCCGGCTGATGGCCGCGGCGGTCGCGTATCGGTCAGCGCCGGCGATCCTGCCCGGTGTGCCGAGATTCGCCTTGGACCATGCCAGCCCGTAGCGCTCGGACGGGTCCTGGAAGCGCGCCTGGCGCACCTCGATACGGGCGTTGCCGGTGGAACCGGCGATGAACTCGACCCACTCGTAGTTGTTGTCGAACGTCGTGGAGCTGGCGACAGCGCCATCGGGGCCGAAGACGCGCAGGTCGAGGTCGGCCCGGAGGAGGTCGGTGGTGCCGTTGCTGCGGCTGTTCCACGCGATCACGACCTTCACTCGCTGGCCGGCCACCACGGCGATGTCCTGGATGATCGTCTGGCCCGGGGTCATGTTGCCCATGCGATGGCCACCGCGCGCTGCGTCCCCATTGGTGAGAAGCAGGTTGGCCCACATCGCCGACGCGGTGCCGGTGCCCTCGTGATCCGCGTTTCGGGAGCCGTCGGGCATGGGGGACCGATTGATGGCGCCGGCCATGATGATGGCGCGAGTCGCCTCGGGGCGGAGGGCCAGCGAGGGCAGGCGCGCGATGATCTGGGCCGCGATGCCGGCCACGATCGGGCTGGCCACGCTGGTCCCGCTGGCGCCGATGCCGTTGGCGGTCACGACCGATGCCGCCGGGGCCGAGACGTTCGGCTTGTTGTAGTCGCCGTTGGGGTTCCAGGACGCATCGGTCCGGTCCCGGTAGTTGCTTCCATTCGAGCCGGGGTAGTACCAGACCTGGTCGTCTCCGCGCCCGACCGAGCCCCGATCATCGATGCCCCCGACGGTCAGGACGTTGTAGGCGGTGCCCGGCGAGACGATGTCCCAGTGCCCGAAGGTCGTGACGTTTCCGGCCGCCGCGACGGCGAGGCGCCCTCCACGGTCGACGATGGCATCGAAGTAGCGGCGCGCCTCCTCCGAGCCCGTGGCCGTGTCCTGCCCGATGCTCGCGTTGATGACGTCGGCGTTGCCGCCGGCGGCGTTCGCCGCCCAGTCCGCCGCCGCGATGATCTGACGGTCACGAGTGACGCCCGCGCCGCCTCCGCCGGTGGAGGCGCTGACGATGTGTGATCCGGGGGCCACCCCGGTGCGTCCGCTGATGGCACCCGCGACCCAGGTCGGATGATCGAGCCCGCCCCCCGTGTAGGCCAACGCGCCGCTGACGCTGTGACTGGCCACGAGGCGTCCCGAGAGATCGCCGCCGCCGCGGACGTTGTGGTACTCGACCACCGCCACGCGGACGCCGTTGCCGTCGTCCTCGCTGCCGCCAGCCCACTGCGCCTGCACGGCCGGTCCGGCACTGCTCATACTCGTCGTCCAGGTCCTCTCGAGGCCGAGCGTCTCGACGCCCGGCAGCGCCGCGAGGTCCGCAACGTGCGCCGACGGGAGGTCGACGTAAGCCAGCGGCGCGCTGGTCGAGGCGTATCCGATGGTCCCGCCGAGCGCCTCCACGTCGAGGCGCAGCTGTTCGAGCGCCGCTGCGTGCGCCTCGGCGCCGGCGGCCGCCAGCTCGGCCCGGATGGCGCGCGCCGTGTCGAGGTCGTCCACGATCGGGCGGTCACCCTCCCAGACGAGCTCAGGATGACGTGCCACCACGGCTTGCTCGGCGGCGGTCACGTCGACGCCGAGCCACACGCCGACCGCGACCGATGCGTCCGCGCCCCGGGTTCCGAGCGCGGTGATGAGCTCGGCGTCCGCCTTGACCTCGAGCGGCGCGAGGCCGGCGACCGCTGCAGCGGCCACATCCGACTGGAGCTGGAGTCCCGCGGCCTGGCCCGTGGAGGCGTCGTGCACGACGGCGTGGATCTCGCCCGTGCGCCGGTCGACATACTTGGCCGCCCACAACGTTGCGGCGCTGTGCTCGATGGTGGAGGTGCGCTCGTAGATGAGCTCGAAGTCGTTGGGGCTACCTCCAAGCGTCTCCGCCAGGTGACGCTGCCCCGCGACGACGGCGGGCTCCGCGGCGTGGGAGGGGCGGGGCACAACGAGCGTGCCGAGGACCAGAACACTGGCGAGCGCGATGACGCCGGCGCGTACGCGCCGCCGATTGCCGCTGGCGCGTCCGAAGTTGTCGTTCATCTGGGGCATCGCTGGTTCCCGTGCGTATGACGGCGTATGACAGTGTCGCACGTCGCCAGCACTATCGTGACGAGTCACGACACCTAACTCAATGGCCACATCAGTGTAGGCTTTCGGGCATGACCACGGCTGCGCCGACCGCGCTGCGATTCGCGGAGTCCGTCCACCAGGAGCGCATCTCCCGTGCCGCGCGGGAGGCCGGCGAGCGCGGCGTCGACGCCCTTCTCATCACACCTTCCCCCGACTATTCGTACCTGCTCGGCTACCGCGCCCCGGCGCTCGAGCGACTGACCTGCCTGATCATTCCCGCGGAGGGCGAGCCGGTTCTGCTGCTGCCGCGCCTCGAGGAGCCCCTCGCCCGCCATGAGCTGGGCGACCTGGTCGATGAGATCCACCTGGTGCCGTGGGACGAGACCGATGATCCGATCCGGCTGGTGCAGACGATCGTGGCTGGCTCCCTGCGGGTGGCGCTCCAGGACCAGATGTGGGCCCGATTCGCCCTCCGTCTGCGTGCGGTGCTCGACCCCGCGGAGCTCGTCGAGGCCGGCCCCACCATGAGCGCGCTGCGCCGGGTCAAGAGCCCGGAGGAGGTCGACCGGTTGCGCGCCGCCGCCTCGGTGGCCGATGCGGCCATGCGCGCCGTTCTCGGCGAGCGGTTCTCCGGGCGAACCGAAGCCGACGTGAGCCGCCACGTCCGCGAGCTCCTCATCGCGGAGGGCCACGACGAGGCCGGCTTCGCGATCGTCGCGTCGGGCCCCAACTCGGCCAGCCCGCACCACGAGGCCGGCGAGCGGGTGATCGAGGTAGGGGACGCGATCGTCCTCGACATGGGCGGCACTCGCGCCGGGTACTGCTCCGATACGACCCGGACCGCGTTCGTCGGCGATCCCGCGCCGGAGTTCGCGGCCCTGTACGCCGTCCTGCGCGATGCCCAGGCTGCCGCCTGCGAGGCGGTTCAGCCCGGCATTCCGTGCAGCGAGATCGACGACGTGGCACGCGGGATCATCCAGGAAGCCGGCTACGGGGAGGCGTTCATCCACCGGACCGGCCACGGGATCGGCATGGAGACGCACGAGGAGCCGTACATCGTCTCTTCCAACTCGGAGCCGCTGCAGGCGGGCCACGCATTCAGCATCGAGCCCGGGATCTACATCCGTGACACGTGGGGCGCCCGGATCGAGGACATCGTGGTCTGCACCGATGCCCGCGGTGAGCGCCTCAACACGACCTCCACCGAGCTCTACGTCGTCGACTAGCTCAGCGGCTCTCGCGGTGGGAGCTGACGAGGGCGACCAGTACCCCGTCGATGGCGGCGTTTGCTTCGTGGAAGGCGGACGTCACATCGGTGACATCGGCGGATCGACGGCGCATCTGGCCGACGATTGCGTCGAGCACGGGTGACCTGAAAAAGAGGAATGCCTCGACGGTCTCGGCCAGGGTGAGGCCCGCGCGCGATGCCTCGCCGCCGTACAGGCCCCCCATCTTCTCGGCCTCCTCGAGCAGCAGCTGACGCTCCGCACGCTTCGTCGCGGCCACGTATTCGATCACGAGCTGGAACGTGCGCTGTCCCCATCGGCGGAACTCGTCGCGCTGCTCGGAGGTGAGGCGTGCCTGCCATGGCTGGCCGGCATAACCGGTACGGACCATGCGCCGATGGAGCTCGCCGGCCATCGTCTGCGTGGAGTCCGACAGGCGCTCCATGCCATACCGATGCCGCCTCGGCGTGTTGATCATCGTCTCGAGGCTGGATCGCAGGAAGCGCCGATGGCCTCCGGGCGTCTGGTAGCTCTGGACCTTGCCCGTATCGGCCCAGCGGCGCAGCGTGTCAGGGCCGACGCCCACCAGCCGCGAGGCAGCGCCCAGCGGCAGCCAGGGATCGTCCGGGTCGTTGGTGGGCGGTCGGCTGGCCACGGATGGGCCGCGCGTCACTCGCCGCGCAGGTCGGACCCGCGCATCGCGCCGAGCTCGGCCCACAGGTGCACGAGCGACACCATGCCGCCGCGCAGGTTGCGCAGGCTAATCCACTCGTTCGGCGCGTGGAAGTTGCCGGTCGGATTGGCGAAGCCCACCAGGAGCGTCTTCAGTCCCAGGCGCGCGTCGAGCGCCGCCACCACCGGCACGGATCCGCCTGAGCGTTGGAAGAGCGGGCTCCTGCCGAATCCGGCCTCGAGGGCCCGCGACGCCGGCCCGATGCCCGGGTGGTCGAGTGGCGTGATGGTCGGCGCGCCGCCGTGGATGATCTTCACCTCGACCCGGACGGTCGGCGGCGCGATCGAGGCGAGGTGCGCCTGCATCGACTTCTCGATCTCGCGGTAGTCCTGGTCCGGCACGAGACGGGTGCTGAACTTGGCCGCCGCCCACGCGGGGATGATCGTCTTGGCCCCTTCGCCCTGATAGCCGCCCCAGATGCCGTTGATGTCGAAGGTTGGGCGGGCCGAGAGACGCTCGAGCAGCACGTGTCCTCGCTCGCCATCCGCGGCAGCCGGCACTCCGGTCTCCTCGCGCCACGTGCCCTCGTCGAAGGGGAGCGCCGAGTAGGCGGCGTGCTCCTCGTCGGTGAGATCCCGAACGTCGTCGTAGAAGCCGGGAACGGTCACGCGGCCGTGCTCATCGGTCATGGAGGCGAGCATGCGGACGAGCACGTTGGCCGGGTTGTCGACGCCGCCCCCGTACTGTCCGGAATGCACGTCCTGGCGGGGGCCGTGAACGCGCAACTCCCAGTACGCGATGCCGCGAAGGCCGTAGCCGATGGCCGGCGTGCCGTCGTCATCGAACGTGTCGCCGTCCGAGACGACGCACACGTCTGCCTCGAGCAGGTCAGCATGGTCGGCGATGAACTGCTCGACCGGCTCCGAGCCGACCTCCTCGTCGCCTTCGAAGAAGAAGCGCAAATTGACGGGCAGGCGGCCGGCTGTGCTCATCCACGCCTCGACCGCCTTCAGGTGCATGAAGAGCTGGCCCTTGTCGTCGCCCGCGCCGCGGGCATAGACCCGCTCGTCCTCGTGGCGTGGCTCGAACGGCGGCCTGATCCACTCGTCGATGGGGTCGGTCGGCTGGACGTCGAAGTGGCAGTAGACGAGGACCGTCGGTGCATCGTCGCCGGCGTGGATCCATTCGGCGGTGACGATCGGATGCGCGCTGGTCTCGTGTAAGGTCGCGCGCTCGACCCCGAGCCGCGTCAGCTCGTCCACGATCCATTGCGCGGTGCGTCGGACCTCGTCGGCGCGTGCGGGATCGGCGCTGACGCTCTCGATGCGCAGGAACTCATCGAGCTGCGCGAGGTGCTCGGCGTCGTGCTCGCGCAGGTAGGCGACGGCGGCATCCGTGGCCGCGGCGGTATCCGTATGCTGGGTTGTCATGACGGCCAATGGTAGCGGCGAGCGGCGAGACACGGGATCGACGCACACCGGTCGTGTCCACCGGAACCGATGCGCACGCGCGAGCGTCTCTCCGCGATGACCCGCTGGATCATGGCACTCTCGCTGGCCGCTGGCGTGCTTCGCCGCCTACGCGGCCCGCTGATCGTGATCGGCCTGGTGGCAGGGCTCGCCATTGCCCCCACGGCTCGTGTCGCGGCATGCGACTGCGCCATGACGGAGCTCCCGCAGGCCATCCGCGACGCCGAGGTGGCGTTCATCGGCGTCCTCGCCGGCACGGATGAGCCGCTCCCGGCACCCGTTGCCGGTGGGCCGCCCGAGATCACCTGGACCTGGCAGATCGAGCGCTCGCGCGATCCGATCAGTGCCGACCGCATCTCCGTGACGGCATGGCAGGACGACGGCGCGAACTGCGGCGTCGCCTTCGGCGTTGACGAGCGGTGGCTCATCGTCGGTGACGTCGCCGACGGGCGCCTGCAGACGAACGGTTGCATGCGGAACCAGCGGATGGACAGGACCGATCCCGACGGTGAGGCGATCATCGAGTCGCTCGTCACCCACTCAGTGGCGCCAGGCGAGCCCGCGGAGGGCGGCGCGCCCTCGGTGCCGATGCCCGTCATTGTGCTGCTGGCCGGAGCTGCGGCCGTCGCGCTGATCTCGTTCATGGCGTTCCGCCGGGGCGCGAGATGATTCGGCGTCTCTGCCTTCGCGGCCTGGCCCCCATCGCGCTTGCCCTGGCCATGCTGGCAGCGCCGATCACCACCGTCAGCGCCTGCTCGTGCGTGGGATTCTCGCTGGCGGAATCCGTCGACGGCGCCGACATCGCGTTCATCGGCACCGTCGTGGACAGCGCACAGGCCGGACAGGACGCACTCATGGGTGTGCCGCTCATCCGCTACGCATTCGAGCTCGAGCGAGCGTCGGAAGCGGCGGGACCGATCGTCGAGGTGTCGGCCCACGACGATGGTGGCGGAGCGAGCTGCGGGTTCTCGTTCGGGCACGGCGAGCGCTGGTTCGTCGCGGCGGCGACCCAGGATGGCGTCCTCCGAACGACGTTGTGCAGCGGCAACCGGCCGGCCGGGGACCTTGCCGCCGATGAGATGGCCACCCTCGTCGACCTGCTTCCCGTCGAACCATCCCAGGCCGACGAGCGGCGTGGCGATGCGGGCTTCTCGATCCCGGTTCCCCTCCTCGTGGCGCTGGCCGGCGCCGGCATCGTGGTCGCCGCCGCCGCGTGGGCCTTCCGGCGCGATCGGTCTAGCTGAAGACGCCCAGGACAAACCCCGCGAACAGGACGAGCGCCACACCGGGGACGAGGCTCGCTAGCCGGAGGAACGGCGGCCAGCCGGCACCGCCCGCAAACGCGTAGGCCGGGATCGAGAGGGGGAACAGGAGCGCGGCCGCCGCCCAGCCGATCCGGGCGCGCGCGCTCAGGTCCGGGCGCTCCTGCACGTCGAGCCAGTAGGCGGCGATCGTCAGGAATCCGCCGACGGCGAGCACGGCGAACAGGGTCCAGATCAGAGGGAGCATACGAGCCGATCCTATCGCGTCCGTGGGGTTGCCGTGCTTGCGTCGCCCACGGCATGCGGATCAAGGGCCGAGCCCTCGAGAGCCAACTGCACGTGCCAGGGCCGCGCTTGAGTGCGACGAGCGCCGCCCCGAGGACGGCATCCGGCGGACGGAGCGCCCGGTAGGCTTGCCACAGGACACAGCCGCCGATCGGCGGCGGCGGCTTCAGCCGTCAGATCGGCGCCGTGCGATGTCATCGGCGCCGTTGAGCAGGTCCGTCAAGAAGGCGAGCGGGCGACCTCGCGGCAGGCGCGGCTCCTCGGCGGGGAGGAGGGCGGCCACCGCATCGCGAATGCGGACGTCGAGCGCAGCACGAGCCTCGCGACCGCGGACGGCATCGGTCTGGAGAGCCGGTCCGAAGCGGATCTCGATCCGGCGTCGGAACCACAGGTGCGTCGAGCCCACGATGGCGCAGGGCACGACCGGGACGCCGGACGCCACGGCGAAGGCCGCCGCCCCGTCCTCGAACGGCAGCAGCTCCGTCTCGCGGAACCCGATGCGGCCCTCGGCGAAGATGCCGAGCACGCCATCGGCCTCGAAGACGCGGCGCACCGCGCGTACGGCGGAGGTCAGGGTCGTCTTCTCGGGGTTGTACGGAATGACGCCGCCGAAGAACGCCATCAGGCGGTTCTTGAAGCCTTGGCTGAAGTCGGCCTCCTTCGGGCCGAACCAGGTGATGCGAGGCTCGATCGGCACGACGGCCAGCACCAGCATCGGGTCGAACCCGTTGTGGTGGTTCACCACCAGCTGGAATGGCGGGGCGGGCCAGTGATCGAGCCCGGATGCACGGACGTCGAAGAGCATGCGCATGACAACTCGGTTCAGGCCCCACATGAACCGATAGCGCGCCGTGACCGCCACCGAGAGCTCGCGCGGACCGGTCCGTCTCGCGCGCTCATCGACTGCCTGCGACATTCGGGCTCAGCCGGTTGCCGGGACGAGCAGTGACCCGAGCTCGCGCCGTCGAGGATCGACGCGAGTCAGCGCGACGCCGGCGAGGAGGAGGAAGATTGCCGCCACCATCATCGCCGCCCGCGGGCCGAGGCCCCACTCGATGCGCGAGAAGGTATCCAGCGTCAGCCCGGCCACGATCAGGTACACGGGGCCCGCGGCTGCCGTCCCCGCGTTCAGGATGCCCATGTAGCGCCCCGTCGTCTCCTTCGGGATCACGTCGGTCATGAGTGCCCAGTCGACCGAGAGGAAGATCCCGGCCCCGAGGCCGAATGGAATGTACGCGGCCACCGCCAGGGCCGGCGACGGTGCGAGCGCGACGCCGGCCATGCCGATCGCGGCCACGACGCAGGCGAGGTAGATCATCGGCTTGCGGCCGAACCGGTCCGACAGCTTCCCGCCGGGGACGGCCGCGGCCGCAGTGGCGACGCCGACGATGACGGTGCCAATGAGGAGCATCGTCGAGGCCTCGTCGTCTCCGAGTCCGTGGGTCCGGCCGAAGTACGACAGGCCGTACGAGGTCGAGGCGATCGCGCCGAGAAAGAGCAGCCGCACGAGCAGGAGCCAGAGCACGTTCCGCTCGCGCAGCACGTCGGCGCCCCACGCCGATCGCGCGATCTGCCACCACGTTCCGGGGCGGGGCGGCGCGGCGGTCCCCTCGTGAACGGAACGCACGAGCACGATCATGGTGGCCACTTCGACCACCCCGAGCGCCACGGTCGCGATCCAGAGGCTGTTCGTCAGGATCCCGATCGTCCCGATTGCGACGCCCGCGATCCGGCCAAGCACCAGCATGAGCCCCATCAGTCCGCTGGCCAGGCCGACCTGTCTCGCGGGCACCAGGTCCGGGACATAGCCCTGGAAGGGTCCCTGCGCGAAGTTCGAGCTGAACTGGAGCAGCACCATGAAGACGAGCAGGACAAGGAAGTCCTGCGAGCTGGCGACGCCGATGAGGAACACGACGTCGAGCAGTGCGCCGATGACGATGAACGGCTTGCGCCGGCCCCAGCGGGTGATGGTGTAGTCGCTGATCATCCCGACGGTCGGCTGGACCAAGATCGCCATGATCACTGCCGCCGCGCTGATGATCGCGAAACGGATGCCGAAGTCGTCCGGGAAGGCCTGCTCGAGGCGGTGCGGAATGATCTGTCCGTCGAGCCCACCCCAGATGATCGAGATGCCGAACCAGTAGACGGACAGCTGGACCAGGTGCATGAGCGGAAGGTCGCGCGTAGGCGTGCCGGGTTGGGTGGGAGCGGTCTGATCGTTCACAGGGTTCGGTACCTCGTGGTTCGCATCGGGCAGCCTACGTGGTCCGCGCCGATTTCGGGAACCGTATTCAGTGCTCCCTGCGGCCCGACTGCGGCGTGCAAGCGGCCGTCGCCGCGGACCGCTACGCTCCGCTTCGATGCCCGACGAACCGGCGCAAGGCCGGCTCCTGGTCCTTCGCCACCCTGACCTGCGCCGATATCTGTCGGCGCGGTTTCTTGTCGGGGTGGCCACGCAGATCCAGACCGTCGCGGTCGGGTGGCAGGTCTTCAGCGCCACCGGCGACCCGTTCGACCTGGGCCTCGTGGCCCTGTCGCAGTTCCTGCCGTTCGTCCTGCTCATCCTGCCGGCCGGGCACGTTGCCGACCACTACGACCGCCGCCGCGTCCAGCTCGCAACGTACGTGCTCCTCGCCGCCTGCTCGATTGCCCTTCTGGCGCTCTCGATCTACGGCGTGACCGACATCGCGCCGGTGCTGGCGGTCATGGCCGTGTTCGGCGTGGCGCGCGCCTTCAACCTTCCTGTGGGACAGGCGCTGCTGCCGAACCTGGCGCCGATGAGCCTCTTTCCGCGAGCCATGGCCGTGAACTCGTCGCTCGGCCAGGTCGCGACGATCGCCGGCCCCGCCGTCGGCGGTGCGCTCGTCCTGTTCGGCGTCGAGGTCGCGTTCGGGCTCGCGGTCGTGCTGCTGCTCGCAGGCGTCGTTCTCGCGGCCGGCCTGCGCGGCGGCGGCCGCGACAGCGAGGCGTCCAGGGAGCCCATCTCGTGGGCGACGCTCCTGTCGGGCGTGGCGTTTGTCCGCTCCAAGCCGATCGTGCTCGGATCGATCTCGCTCGACCTGTTCGCGGTCCTGTTCGGAGGCGCGACCGCCCTGCTGCCGATCTACGCCGGCGACGTGCTGGGGGTCGGCCCCGTCGGCCTCGGCATCATGCGTGCCTCGCCGGCGGTCGGCGCCGCCGTGCTCGCGGCCGCGGTGTCGATCCGGCCGATCCGATCGGGGGTGGGGCGATGGATGTTCGGCGGCGTCGCGGCATTCGGGGTCGCGACGATCGTGTTCGGGTTGTCGACGAGCTTCGCGCTCAGCGTGGCTGCCCTCGCCGTGATGGGCGCCGGCGACATGGTGAGCGTGTACATCCGCAACATGCTCGTCCAGCTCGAGACCCCCGATGAGATTCGGGGTCGGGTGAGCGCGGTGAACTCGGTCTTCATCGGTGCGTCGAACGAGCTCGGCGAGTTCGAGTCGGGGGTCACGGCGGCGTGGTGGGGAATCGTTCCGGCCGTCGTGGTCGGTGGGGCGGCCACGCTGGCCGTCACGGCGGCGTGGACGCGGCTCTTCGGCGTTCTCTGGCGCCTCGATCGCTTCCCGCATCCGAGGGACTCGCCCGATTCCACCTCGCTGCGCGGCGAGTACGCTGACCGATGAGTGGGCGCTACGCCGTGATGGACGTTCCGGGCGGAATGGTCAGTTCCTGAGCGTCTCCGTGATCAGCGCTAGAATCGCCGGGTGATTGACCCAGTCGCCATAGAGATCGGCCCGCTCCAGCTGCACTGGTACGGGATCATCATCGCCGGTGCCGTCCTCATCGCCGGCGCGCTCGGCACTCGCGTCGCGACCTGGCTGGGCGAAAACCCCGAGGACGGCTGGTCGATGCTCCTGCTTGTCATGGTGCTCGGCATCATCGGGGCGCGCATCTACCACGTCATCCACCTGTGGGACTACTACGTGGCCAACCCGATCGAGATTCCGCAGATCTGGAACGGCGGCATCGGCATCCCGGGCGGCGTGGTGGGTGGCGCGCTCGGCATCTTCCTGTACACCCGTTCGAGGGGCATCAACACGGCGCGCTGGCTGGACATCTTCGCGCCCGCCCTGCTGCTGGGCCAGGTGATCGGCCGTCTCGGGAACTTCGTCAACCAGGAGCTCTACGGCCCGCCGACATCGCTGTGCGGCACCGAGTTCCCGCCGTGCCTGCCGTTCGGGATCCAGATCGACGCCGCGCACCGCGCCGGCACGCCGTGGACCGCGGACGCCTTCCCGGTCGAGACGACGACCTTCGTGCCGCTGTTCGCCTACGAGATGGCGCTCAACCTGATCGGCATGCTCCTGCTCCTCTACGTGATCCGCCGCTTCGGCCCGCGCCTGTTCGCCGGCGATGCGACGCTCATGTACCTCATGTGGTACGGCGCCGTGCGCACGTTCCTCGAGACGTATCGGGTCAACAACTGGACGATCCTGGGCGTGCCGACGGCCATGTGGGTCGGCATCCTTGCCTTCATCCTCGCCGGCGCATGGCTGGTCTATCGCCACCGCCGGGGTTGGGGCTCGCCGATGATCAAGCCCGCCGACGAGCGCGAGCCGGAGGCTCCGGCGACCCAGGCCCAGCCGGAGGCAAGCGCTGGCTGACGAATCGGGCGCTCGACTCCTGCCCGATGTGACCGCCGCGGTCGGCGGGACGCCCCTCGTCGCGCTCGACCGCCTCGCTGCCCACGTGCGGCCCCGGATCGCCGGGAAGCTCGAGCACATGAACCCGGGCGGCTCGGTCAAGGACCGGATCGCTATGCCGATGATCGAGGCGGCCGAACGGGCCGGCCTGCTGAAGCCGGGTGGCGTGATCGTGGAGCCGACGAGCGGCAACACCGGCGTCGGCCTGGCGATGGCGGCGACCGTGAAGGGCTATCGGTGCATCTTCGTCATGGCCGACAAGCAGTCGGAGGAGAAGCGCGCGCTGCTGCGCGCCTACGGTGCCGAGGTGGTCGTGTGCCGGACCGACGTCGCCCCGGACGACGAACGCTCCTACTATCGCGTCTCCGACCGCATCGCCCGCGAGACGCCGGGCGCCTGGAAGCCGGACCAGTACTCGAACCCGGCGAATCCCGAGGCACATTACGCGACCACCGGGCCTGAGATCTGGGAAGCCACGGAGGGACGCGTGACACACCTCGTGGTTGCCCTGGGGACCGGTGGCACCGTGTCGGGGGCGGGTCGCTACCTCAGGGAGCGCAATCCGTCCGTCGTGATCGTGGGCGCGGACCCGCAGGGCTCCGTCTACTCCGGCTCGACGCCGCAGCCCTACCTGACCGAGGGAATCGGCGAGGACTTCTGGCCGACGACCTATGACGCTCGGACTTGCGACGTGGTCGTGCAGGTCAGCGACCGGGACTCGATGCTCACCGCCCGTCTCGCCACCGCGCGCGAGGGGATCCTGATGGGCGAGTCGTGCGGTACGGCGCTATGGGCCGCGCTGCAGCTGGCTCGCGACCTGGACGACCCCGATGCGCTGATGGTCGTGCTGCTGCCCGACGGTGGCCGGAACTACGTCGGGAAGCTGTATTCGGACCTGTGGTTGCGGAATGCCGGCCTGCTCGGCCCGCTCGAGCGCGTCGTGGACTACGACTGGCGGTCGACGCGAGCGGAGATCGTCCTTCGCGGCGAGGAGATTCCGCAGCCGGATCCCTGACACGGGTCCGTGCCGTCAATTTCGGCAGATTCAGGTGAGAGCCTCGTAATGCCGGCTTAACGGCCAGACTCCAGACACCTGCGGCTGTCAGCCTGCAGAAGTGCCGAATCTGGGCGTTCGGACCGCGTAGTGCGGCTGTCACCTGAATCTGCCGAACGTGAGGTCGACCCGTGAGCCGCGCTGACGGAGGAGCGGCGGCGGAGTAAAGTTGCGCTCCACCACGGAGGGATATCGCAACGCCATGACGCAGGTTGCCGACCCACAGCCAGAGGTCGCATCGGCCGGGCTGGATCGGGTCAACCATTGGATCAACGGGGCTCGCGTGGCGGGCCAGAGCGGCCGGAACGGGCCGGTCTACAACCCCGCGACGGGCCAGGTCGCACGAGTCGTGGACTTCGCCTCTACCGAGGAGGTCGACGCGGCCGTGGCCGCTGCCCACGCCGCCTTCCCAGCATGGCGCGCCACGAGCATCAGCAAGCGCACCGAGATCATGTTCCGCATCCGCAACCTGGTCGAGCAGCACCGCGAGGAGGTCGCGGCGCACCTGACTCGCGAGCACGGCAAGGTCCGATCCGACGCGCTCGGCGAGGTCGCGCGCGGCCTCGAGAACCTCGAGTTCGCGACCGGCATCCCGCACCTGCTCAAGGGCGGATTCAGCGAGCAGGTCAGCACCGGCATCGACGTCTACCAGATCCGCCAGCCGCTGGGCGTCGTGGCCGGCAT
>CAYYDA010000013.1:0-17251 GCA_964470495.1 uncultured Steroidobacteraceae bacterium
TTCCCATGGGGCGGGCCAATCGGCCACCCACGAGCCCGTTTGCCTGGCTAGTTGTCCCACCGGGTGGGAATTCGGCCACTTCTTGGCCGATACGCCCGTGGGCGGGGTACGGCCCGCTAGACCGCCGTCGAATCGGGCTTCAGCGAACCGCCCCGAGCGCGAGCCCGATGCCGCGCGACCTTGGCGCGGTTGCCGCAGGTCCGCATGTCGCACCAACGACGGCGTCCGGCGGGGGACTCGTCGATGAAGAGCCAGCCGCACGTGTCGTCGGCGCACACACCGAGGCGGTGCTCGTCGTGGTCGGCGAGGTAGTGGGCGAGCGATCCCGCGACGGTGGCCCGAGCCTGGTGCAGCTCGTCGCCGACGGGCTCCATGCGGAACCGCCGATCCCCGTCGGTCGCACGCAGGGCGTGGTAGTGGAGACCCTCGCGCATCACGCGATTGATCGCGTTCAGCTGGCTTCGCGTCGGACCCTCGCCCTCGTCGACCCGCGCGGCGACGCCGCGCACGAGCGACCTCAGCTCACGAAAGGCCGGCAGCTCGCGTTCCAGTCGGGCGCCGGCGGAGCGACTCTTCAGGAGGCCGTGCTCGCTGAGCCACGAACGCAGCGTGGCGACATCGGCGTCGTCGGAGGGGGCCTCGGCGGGAGATAGCTTGAGCCGGTTGGCGAACTCGATGAAGAGCTCGGGCCGGCAGTCGGCCTCGGGCCACGCGTCGTGTGATTCGCTCATGATGATGTAACCATATCACGGCTGTTGACAAGTTACCAGCCGGGACGTAGCATCTGCTTGTAACCGATACACGGGTTGCAGGCAGTTACAGCAGAGGAGCGTCGGTGATGGAGCTGTTGGCATTGGTGATGGGACTCATCGGCATCGCGTTCGTTGGCCGCTTCGCGGGGGCCGACAGCCGCCCGCGCTTCGACGACGAGCCGCATCGAGAGATCTGACGAGGAGACGAGTGATGGAACGAATGCGCTATCGGTCCACGAGCATGGTCGACCTGATGGCCGAGCTGCACCAGCGCGACCTGCTGGACCAGGCCCGTCGGCTCGCGAACGAGCGGCGCGCGCCGGCCCGCAGTCGGGCAGGGCGCTTCGGGCTGCGGATCTTCGGGTCCCGCCCACGGAAGGGCTGACTCCGCTGAACCGGGGCGGCGGCCCTAGAATGGCGGCCAATGCCTCGGCCACGAGCCGCGTCGCGCAGCGGCGACGCGGTGATCAGCAACGCCGAGCTGGCGCGGATCTTCAACGAGATCGGCGACATGCTCGAGATCATGGGGGAGGTCGTCTACAAGGCGGTCGCCTATCGGCGCGTCGCCGATGTCGTCGAGCGATACCCCGATGACGTCGCCTCGCTCTTCCGCCGCGGCGAGCCTCCCAAGATCGCAGGTGCCGGCGCCGCACTGACCGCCAAGCTGGCCGAGCTGGCCGAGACCGGGCGCCTGCAGTACCACGACAAGCTTCGGGCCCAGGTCCCCGATGGAGTGCTCGGGCTGCTCAGCGTTCCGGGCGTGGGGCCCAAGACGGTCAGGACCCTCCACGAGACCCTCGGCATCGACTCGCTCGAAGCGCTTCGCGCGGCGGCCGAGACCGGTGGATTGCGGCACGTCAAGGGCCTCTCGGAACGCACCGAGCAGAACATCCTGGACGGCATCGCCCGCATGGAGCGGCGCAGCAGCAATACGCGCCTGCTGATCCACGATGCCGATGCGCTCATCGCCGATCTCGTCGAGCGCCTGCGCGAGGTGCGCGGGGTCACCCGGATCGAGCCGGCGGGCTCGCTGCGCCGCCGCCAGCCGACGATCGGCGATCTCGACCTGCTCGCCGCGGTCGACGACCCGGCGGCCGTCATCGGCGTGCTGGATTCGATGCGCGAGGTCGAGAAGGTCATCTCGGCCGGCACCGACAAATCGAGCATCATCCTGCGTGACGGTCCACGAGTCGACCTGATGGTCTGCCCGCCGGCGGCGTGGGGGACCCACCTCGTCCACTTCACCGGCAACGTTGACCACAACATCGCCCTGCGCGGCAGGGCGCTCGACCGCGGCTGGTCGCTGTCGGAGAAGGGCTTCAAGGTCATCGAGGACGGCTCGCTGCTGCTCGAGGCCGAGGAGGCCGATGTCTACGCCCGCCTCGGCCTGCCGTGGATCGCCCCTGAGCTGCGGAAGGGCGACGGCGAAATCGAGGCGGGACTGGCCGGCGAGCTTCCGGCGCTCGTCACGCGCGAGGACGTGCGCGGGGACACGCATACCCACTCGAACTGGACCGACGGGGTCGACACGATCGAGGTGATGGCTCGCGCCGCGCGTGACCACGGCCACGAGTACATCGTGCTCACCGACCACTCGCCCTCGCTCGGCGTGACGCGCGGCCTGACGCCCGATCGGGTGGAGGAGCAACGTGCCGAGATCGCACGGCTCAACGCCGAGCTGGCGCCGTTCCGGATCCTTCATGGAACGGAGCTCGAGATCCGCGCGGACGCCACCCTCGACTACCCCGACGAGATGCTCGCCCGCTTCGATGTGGTCATCGCCAGCATTCACACCGGCCGCAACCAGCCGGCGGAGCAGCTGACGCGGCGCGCGCTGGCCGCGATCGAGAATCCGCACGTCGACGTGTTGGCGCATCCATCGGGACGGATCGTGAACCGTCGCGACCCGCTTCCTCTCGATTGGCCGCGAATCTTCGAGGCGGCCGCGCGCACCGGAACGGCGCTCGAGATCAACGGCAGCCCGCGCCTGGACCTCGACGACTCGCTGGCGCGGGCAGCCGGGCGCGCCGGCGCACGGCTGACCGTCGCATCGGACGCCCATCGCACCGAGGAGCTCGCGCAGCAGCACTACGCGGTCGACCTTGCGCGCCGCGCGTGGCTCGAGCCAGGACAGCTGCTGGCCACGCGCACGGCCGACGAGCTGCTGGAGCTGCTGGCGTGATCAGCCGCCTCTTTGCCGACCGCCGCCGCATCGCGGTCCTGCGCCGCATCGATCGCCCGGCCGCCATCCTGCTCGCCATCGGGCAGGCGCTCGTCGCAACTGCGGGTTGGTTCGCTGAGCCCGTGTGGCTGGCGGTTGCGATTGCCGGCCAGCTCCTGCTCGGCGCGATCGTTGCGATTCGGGTCATCGGGCCCATGCGAGCGGACCTGGGCCTGGCGCGTTACGCGATCCCGGCAGCGGCCGGGATCGCGGCCACGCTCTTCGGGCGGCTCATACCCGGCGGGCTCAGCCTCCTGCTCGTCCCGATCCTCGCCGTGCTGCTGTGGACCGTCACCTACCTGGAGCTGCGGATCGAGCGCGGGACGGGTGGCCAGACCATCGGTCGGCTCTTGCTCACCGTCATCCTGTTCGCCGCCGCGGCGGGCGTGCTCGACCTGTTCGGCGCGCGATCGTGGCCCACCCCCCTTGTGCTGGTGGCGGGCCTGACCGTGCCGCTTGCCCTTCGCTCGTCGGAGGCGCGCGGCACGATGGGGCTCGAGGGCGTCGGGCAAGGGCTGCTCCACGTCCTGGTCGTTGTCCAGGTCGGGGCAGCGATCGTGCTGCTCAACATTCCGCTGACGGTGATGGCAGGGCTCATGGCGCTCGCCTTCTACACCTGGAGCGTGGCGGCCGAGACGCTGCGGGGACCGGCCTCCGGGCGCAGCGTGGCCATCGAGTTCGGCGCGCTGCTGCTCTTCGGGCTGGTCCTCGGCCTGCTTCTGCATCGGCCCTGAGAGGCGCGAGCGGCAGCCCGCGTTGACACCCCTCTGGCCCGGTGGTACAAGAGGGCGCTTTCGGCCGCCATCCGGCCGCCGAACCCCTGCATCGGAGACGCTTGCATCGCTCATGGCGCTTGGAGAAGCCGACACGACCACCCGACAACGACGCCAGCTGGCCGAAGCCGCAATCGCGCACGCCACGCGCGGCGCGTGGGAGGAGGCGGTCACGGCAAACCGCGAGCTCCTCGAGCTGGGCCCTGATATCGACGCCAACAACCGTCTCGGCAAGGCGCTCGCGGAGCTCGGACGCCACCCGGAGGCACTCGAGGCCTACGAAGAGGCGCTCGAACGCGACGCCACCAACAGGATCGCGCAGCGCAACATCGAGCGCCTGCGCGTCCTGATGGCCGCGAATCGGCCCGTGGTCAATGGCAAGCGCCGCCCGGAGAAGGCCCCGGCCACGCTGTTCATCGAGGAGATGGGCAAGACGGGTCGAGCGCGCCTCATCAACCTCGCTTCGCCGCGCGTCCTGGCGCCACTGTCGCCGGGCGACGCGATCACGCTCGAGGTCGACGGCGACGAGCTGGTTGCGCGTGTGGGAAAGGGCTCCATCGGGAGCGTCGAGCCGAGAATCGCGGCACGCCTGCTCAAGCTGATTGCCGCCGGAAACCGATACGACGCCGCCATTACCACCGTCCACGAGGCCGGTGGCGAGGTGCTGATCATGGTCCGCGAGGTGTTCACCCACCCGGCGAACTTCGGAAAGGTGTCCTTCCCGACGCAGGGATCGAGCGCGCCCGGCATCAGACCGTACATGAAGGGCAGCGCACTTCGCTACGATGATGATGACGAGGTCGAAGAGGCCGACGAGGACTCAGAGGAGGTCGAGGAGCTCGACACTACTCTCCCCGAGTACTCCAGCGAGCCCGAGCTCGAAGAGGAGCTGGTAGAAGAGCCATAGGGATCGGATGAGCGAGGCGGAACGGACAGGATTCGACCACGTCATCCTTCCACGACGCCTCCCCGGACTGGCTCTCCTCGATCGGTACCACCCGCCGCCGGCCGATAACCAGCTCGACGCCGCCCTCGCGGCCTTCGCCACACCGGGCGACACCGTGCTCGACCCCTGGGCCGGCACGGGCTGGACCGCACGCCGCACGGTGGCCGCCGGGATGCGCGCCGTGGCGGCAGACCCGAGCCCATTCGCCCAGATGGCGGCCACCGCGTTGCTGACCGCGCCCGGCCCGGCCGTGCTGGATGCCGCGTTCGCGCAGCTAGCAGGGTCGAAGCGCGTCGACGTTCCGTTGCGCCAGCACATCGAGGAGCTCTACGCGACCCGCTGTGCGGCCTGTCGCCGGCCGGTCGTGGCCGAGCAGTTCGTCTGGCCACGCGATGGCGATGCGCCCGGGCGAAAGATCTATCGCTGCGAGTACTGCGACCTCTCGCGAGGCGGTCCCGAGGAGCGGTCGGCGCCCGTCGACGACGTCGATCTGGCCAAGCTCGGCATCGAGCGCGCCGCCGGCGATCTCACCGAGCCGGACGACGACTCGCCGATGGCCACGGACTCTGTGCCGGAGGGAGCTGCGCCGATCGGCGTGGCAGACGAGCTCGACCTTGCCATTGGCGAGGCCGGCGGTCCCCCGCCCGCACCGCGCGCCGTGGACCCACCGAGCCCGGTTGGGGACGACCCTCGCTTCGCCTCGACCGTGCGGCCCGAGTCGATCCCGGTCGCCGCGGCGGAGGGCGCTCGACACACGCCCCATTATCTCGAGCTGCGGGCGCGCTTCCCGGTGCTCGATGATCGCGAGGACCTGGTCGACGAGCTCCTCGACCTGTACACGCCGCGCAACCTCTACGCCCTGCACGCCATCGGCGCAAAGATCGACACGGAGCTGCGCGACGCTTCCGCCGCCGCCGTCATGAAGCTCGCCCTCGCCTCCTGCCTCCTGCCCGCCAGCCGCCTCAATGGCTATCCCGGCCGCGTGGCGTCGCTGCGCATCAGCGCGGGCCACGTCCGCCAGCCCGCCAGCCGCCACCAGCGCGAGGTCAACGTGTGGCGCGCCTTCTCCGATGCCTTTGGCGAGGTGCGAGCGGCGATCGCGGAGCTGGGGGAGCGGCACGAGGCGCGCTTCGCCGCGGACTTCGGCGAGCTGGGCGGAATGACCTCGGCGAACGTGCTGTGGCTGCGGGCACGGGCTTCGGTCGTCGGCCAGTACCTGCCGGCCGACGGCGTCGACCTCGTCCTCTCCGCGCCCGCGCCGAGCCCGAGCATCGAGGAGCTCGGATTCGAGTACCTCGCCACGAGCTGGCTCCTCGGCCGCGAGGCCGCCGAGACCCTGCGCCTGGAGCCGATCTTCGGGGCAGGCGGCCACCCGGAGGGGGCCGAGGCAACGACGCTGCGCCACGGCATGACGTCGGCGGCCGGGGCGCTCAAGCCCGGTGGCTGGTGCATCATCCTGCTGGAGCAGAGCGACCCGGAGCGCATGCTCGCCGTCGCGTTGGCGGGTGCCGCCGCGGGTCTCGACCTCGTGAGCGTCGTCCATCGCGAGTCGGAGCGCGCCGGCGATGGGATCACGTTGCACCTTCGACGCCGGTCGGCGGAGGATCGGCTGCGACACGCGGTGACGCCGAACCCGATGCGCCTCGGCGCCGAAGCCGGGCACCTGACCTACCCCGAGCTGGCCGGGGCCATCGAGCGCGCGGTGACGGGGCTGCTGCGAGACCGCGGCGAGCCGGCCGGCCTGACCCGCGTCGTGGCCGCCGTCCTGGCGGAGCTCGGGTCGTCCGGCCTCCTGCTGCGCATCGTGGCCGGCCGCGGGGAGCACGGTGGAGAGCCGTCCGAACGCATCGATACCGGCGGGCCGCAGATGATCGCCGGCCTCATCCGCGAGGAGCTGTGGCGCGAGGATCATCCTTCCCTGGTCCGCATCGGGGACGATGCGCGGCCGCTGTGGTGGCTACGACAACCGGAGCTGGCGGAGCGGCCGTTGGCCGACCGCGTGGAATGGGCGACGTGGTCGATCCTCTCCACGGCCGGCCGGATCGACGAGGCCGGCTTCTTCGACCGCATCTACGGGCTGTTCCCAGGGCTGCAGGCCCCGGACGAGGAGCTCGTGCGTGCGTGTCTGGCCGCCTACCAGGCACCCGGGGAGCGCGGCTCCCTCGCGACCGAGGACGACCTGGCGAGTCGCACGGCCGACCATGCCCGCGTCATCGCCACGCTCGTGGACTACGGCCATCGGCTGGGGCTTCGTGCATGGGTCGCCGCTCGCGAGCACGATCGGGTCGTCGAGGACCGGACGCTGGTCGATCGCCTGGCGGAGGACGAGCGTCGCGTCTACCTGCCGCTCGTGATCCGGGCGCCGGCCGAGGCGCTGAGCCAGGTCGACGTCATGTGGTACGTGCGAGGTCGCCTGGCGTTCCTGTTCGAGGTCGACTGGACCGCAATGGTCGGCGAAGCGGTCCTGCGGCGAGGGCGCGAGATTCCGCTCGGCAAGCAGCAGGCGCGATTCCTCGTCATCCCGGCGGAGCGGGCGGAGCTGCTGCGCCTGAAGCTCGACCGCTCACCGTGGTTACGGGACGAGGTCGAGCGTCAGAACTGGCACGTCCTGAAGTGGCAGCATCTCGACACGCTCGCGGCTCGAGAAGGGGCGAAGATCGAGTGGCTGGAGCCGGTCCTGGGGCTCGATCCGCTCATCGAGCGGGGTGGGGAACAGCTCACGATGTTCGGCGAGTAAGCCGCTTGCTCGGCCGGTGAGCGAGACAGTAGACTCGCGGCCGGGAGTGCCGCGGTTCCCCCCTGCGGCACTCCCGAATCGGCCTTCCGGATCAGGCGTCGCTGCTCGGGGCTGACCTGCGCGGCGCCCGACGGCCCATCGCGCGACGGACGACGGTCATCACCTCGTCGACGTAGGGCTGGCCCTGCCCGCTCTCGATGGCGTGGGCCAGGCAACCGTCGATGTGGTCCTCGAGCAGGAGCAGCCCGACCTGGTCTGCGGCCGCCGTGAGCGCTTCGACCTGCTGGAGGACATCGAGGCAGTACGCCTCCTCCTCCACCAGCCGCTGGATGCCTCGCGCCTGTCCCTCGATCCGTCGCAGGCGCGTCACGAGGTCGCGCTTGTCCTTCGTGTAGGAGTGGCGGAAGCGGGCGCTGCGCGCATCGGTTTCCATACTGGTGGGCAGTATGCGGGCGAGGCAAGGGAGGGTCAATCGAGCGCCACGGCGAATCGGGGTAGCATGAGCCGATGAGCCCTTCGGAGCGCCACGAGCTGATCAAGCCGCTCGAGCGCGCCCTGGTGGTGATCAGCCACCCCGACGACGGCGAGTTCGGGGCTGCGCCCACGATAGCCCTGCTCACGGCAGCCGGCACCCGGGTCGACTACGTCGTCACGACGGATGGCGGGAAGGGGACCGAGGATCCGAACGTGACGCCCGAGGAGCTCTCGACCACGCGTGTCGCCGAGCAGCGCGCGGCGGCCGACATCCTGGGCGTGTCGGACATCGTGCACCTGGGCTTCCCCGACGGCTACCTGGTGCCGACGCTCGACCTGCGGCGCGACATCACGCGCCAGATCCGCCGATTCCGGCCAGACCTGGTCATCACCCAGAACCCGCAGCGGCGGCTCGACCACAACCCGTTCATCGGTCATCCCGACCACCTCGCCACCGGCGAGGCTACGCTGGCGGCCGTCTATCCGGCGGCGCGCGACCACCTCAACTTCCCCGAGCTGTGGCGCGACGAGAAGCTCGAGCCGTGGAAGGTGCGGCAGGTGCTCCTGACCGGCGTCGAGGAGCCGAACCTCTGGCTCGACATCGGCGACACGTTCGAGATCGGCATCCGCGCCATCCTCGCGCACGTGAGCCAGGTCGACCCGGAGACGGTGGAGGCACGCATGCGCGAGCGTGCCAGGCTCGTGGGCGAGCCGCAAGGGATCGGCCTGGCGCAGGCGTTCGCCTCGATCATCCTCGAATGACGCGGCGCCGGGGTGGGGGAGGCGGCGGAGGAGGTTGGGCCGGCGGCTTCGGCGGGCCAGAGCCGGACCTGACCCGCAGGCCCGGGACGGGGCGGAAGACGCTCCGCCTGATCGCGGGCTTCTTCGCGCCCTATCGCGTGCGCCTGGGCTTCATCGCGGTCCTGATCCTGATCACGGTCAGCGTCGGCGTCGTGAATCCGATCCTCCTCAAGCTGATCATCGACAACCTGACGTCGCCTGCCCCGAGCCTCGAACTGCTCTACGTGCAGACAGCATTGATGATCGTGCTGCCGATCATCACCAGCGGCATCGGGGTCTGGCAGAGCTACCTTTCGAACGTCGTCGGCCAGCGCGTCATGAACGACCTGCGGCTGGCGCTCTACTCCCACCTCCAGCGGATGCCGCTGCGCTTCTTCACGGAGACGCGGACCGGCGAGATCCAGAGCCGCATCGCCAACGACGTGGGCGGGGTCCAGTCGGTGGTGACCGATACCGCCGCTTCACTGCTGAGCAACCTCGCGACGGTCGCGACCACGATCATCGCCATGCTGATCCTCGATTGGCGGCTGACCGTGCTCAGCCTGGGCCTGATGCCGGTCTTCGCTTACATCACGTACCGGGTCGGCAAGGTCCGCCGCGAGGTGAGCACACTCACGCAGCGCTCGATGGCCGAGATGAGCGCGATCACCGAGGAGTCGCTGAGCGTATCTGGAATCCTGCTCAGCAAGACGTTCGGGCAGCAGGAGGCCAGCATCGAGCGCTTTCGCGCCGAATCGCAGCGTCTGGGCGACCTCCAGGTGCGCGGCCAGATGATCGGGCGCTGGTTCTTCGCGCTGATCGGCACCTTCTTCAGCATCATGCCGGCCTTCGTCTACCTGCTGGCCGGGTCACTCATCATCGGCGGCGACACGAACGTCAGCATCGGCACGATCGTCGCGTTCACCACGCTCCAGTCGCGCCTCTTCTTCCCGCTCGGTCAGCTGCTCAACGTCCAGGTCGAGATCCAGGGTGCGCTCGCCCTCTTCGACCGCATCTTCGAGTACCTCGAGATGGACCGCGAGATCACCGATGCACCCGACGCGGTCGAGCTGTCGCAGGGCGCCATGCGCGGCGGCGTCCGCTTCGACAACGTCTCGTTCCGCTATCCCGTAGCGGCGACGCAGCTGGAGGTCGCCCCCGAGGCCGCCGAGGCGGAGGCGGAGGGCCGCGCCGTCCCGACCGCGATCCAGCCGTTCGCCCTGACCGACATCAGCTTCGACGCCAAGCCGGGCCAGCTCGTCGCCCTGGTCGGCCCCTCGGGGAGCGGTAAGACGACCTCGACCTATCTGATCCCGCGGCTCTATGACGTGGATTCGGGGTCGGTGAGCATCGACGGGGTCGATGTGCGCGGCGCCAAGCTCGAGTCGCTCGGTCGCGTCATCGGCTTCGTGACCCAGGAGACGTACCTGTTCCACGACACGGTGCTGGCCAACCTGCGCTACGCAAAGCCCGACGCCACCATGGAGGAGATCGAGGAGGCTGCGCGCGCGGCGGCCATCCACGATCGGATCATGGAGCTGCCGGACGGGTACGACACGGTCGTGGGGGAGCGCGGCTACAAGCTGTCCGGTGGTGAGAAGCAGCGCGTCGCGATCGCGCGCGTCCTCCTCAAGGACCCGCGTGTCCTCATCCTGGACGAGGCGACCTCCGCGCTCGACACGGTCAGCGAACGGCTCATCCAGACCGCGCTCCAGCGGCTCATGGAGGGACGGACCACGATCGCCATCGCCCATCGGCTGTCGACCATCCTGCGCGCGGACCAGATCCTCGTCATGTCCCGGGGCCGCATCGTCGAGCGTGGCACGCACGACGAGCTGCTGCGCAACGAGGGGCTGTACGCCAAGCTCTATCACGAGCAATTCGTCACGGATGCCGGGGTGGTGTGACCGTGCCGAACCGCCTGGTTGACGAGACCAGTCCGTACCTGCTCCAGCACGCGCACAACCCGGTGGATTGGCACCCGTGGGGGCCCGAGGCGCTCGAGAAGGCCCGAGCAGCGGACCGGCCGATCTTCCTCTCGATCGGCTATTCGGCATGCCATTGGTGCCACGTCATGGAGCGCGAGTCGTTCGAAAACCCCGACACCGCGGCGCTCATGAACGAGCTGTTCGTGAGCATCAAGGTCGACCGCGAGGAGCGGCCCGACCTCGATGACGTGTACATGGCGGCGGTGCAGGCCATGACCGGGTCCGGCGGCTGGCCGATGAGCGTCTTTCTCACCCCGGACCTCCGGCCCTTCTTCGGCGGCACCTACTTCCCGCCGGAGGACCGCCACGGGATGCCCGGCTTCCCACGCGTCCTCTCCTCGGTGGCCGATGCCTACCGGACACGCCGCAGGGAGGTCGAACAGCAGGCAGGCATGCTCGCCGCGCACCTCCAGGCGTCGCTGGCCGTGCCGCCCGGCGATCGGGATCCGGAGCGTCGCCAACTGGAGGCGGCAGCGGCGCAAATCGGGGCTTCCTTCGACGCCGTGCACGGGGGGTTTGGCGGCGCGCCGAAGTTCCCGCCGCCGATGACCCTCGAGTTCCTGCTCCGAGCCCGGCGCCGCGCCGGCGACGATGCCACGTTGGCGATGGTCACCCGAACGCTTGACGCCATGGCCGACGGCGGCATCAACGACCAGCTCGGTGGCGGGTTCGCCCGGTACAGCACGGACGCGCACTGGCTCGTGCCGCACTTCGAGAAGATGCTGTACGACAACGCGCTGCTCGCGCACGCCTACCTCGAGGGCTTCCGCGCCACCGGGAACGACCGCTACGCCAGCGTCGCGCGCGAGACGCTCGACTTCATGCTCGCCGAGCTGCGCATCGATGACGGCGGGTTCGCCTCAGCGTTGGACGCCGACTCCGAGGGCGTCGAGGGACGCTTCTACGTCTGGGCCTACCACGAGTTCATGTCGGTCCTCACCGATGCGGGCCTCGAGGCTGACGACCGGCGCTCATTGGCCGCTTATTGGGGGCTTACCGAGGCCGGCAACTGGGAGGAGACGAACGTCCTCCATCTCCCTGGGCGGGTCGAGGCACCTAGCGAGCTGGTCCAGCGCGCCCGTGAGGCTCTGCTGGCGGCGCGCGCGCGACGCACTCCCCCGGCGCGGGACGACAAGCAGCTGGCCGCGTGGAACGGGCTCGCGTTGCGAGCTCTCGCCCACGCCGCGCTTGTGCTGCGCGAACCACGCTACGCGGAAGCGACGAGCCGGCTGGTGGCATTCATCGGCACCGAGCTCGTGCGCGACGGCAATCGGCTGTGGCGGACGACACGGGGCGGCCGCGCGCATACAGCCGCCTTCTGCGAGGACTACGTCGCGGTCGCCGATGGGCTGCTCGCCGCGCACGCAGCTCTGGGCGACGCCGAGTCTCTCCACCTCGCGCGGCGGCTGGTGGAGACGGCGCTGCGCGAGTTCTGGGACGACGAGGGCGGCACGTTCGTGGACACCTCGGACGAGCACGATCGCACGGTCGCGCGGCCGCGGGGGCTGGTCGACAACGCCACACCCTCCGCGAACAGCATCGGCGCCGACGTCCTCCAGCGACTGGCGCTGCTGACCGGCGATGAGGGATACGCGGGTCGGGCCCAGTCGATCCTGCGTGCGGCTGCGCCCGCTCTCGACCGGCAGCCGAGCGCATTTGGCCGGATGCTGGCTGCAGCCGACCGGCTGCTCGGGGAGCAGGTGGACGTCGTCGTGGCCGGTTCGCCGGACGCACCGGATGCCCGTGCGCTGCGTGAGGCCGCCGTCGGACCCTTCGTGCCCGACCTCGTGCTGACGGCCGTTACGGACGGCGACGAGCACGCCGGCTGGCCGCTGTACGTCGGCAAAGGCGCCCGGGACGGTCAGGCGACGGCGTACGCCTGCCGGGGGTACGCCTGCGATGAGCCAACCCGCGACCCCTCTCGGTTGGCGGAGCAGGTCCGGGAGCTGGCCGAGGCTCGCTGAGCCCGCCCTACCCGGCGAGGAAGCTGAGGTGCACGGTCCGGCGCGGGTTGTCCGCGTTCGGGTCGAGAAGCGCGATCGACTGCCAGGTGCCCAGCGCCATGCTGCCGCTCACCACCGGCACGGTCAGGGACGGTGCGGCCAGCAGGGGAAGCACGTGATCGGCGCCGTGGCCCGGGCTCCCGTGGCGATGCTGCCAGCGGTCGTCGCGCGGCAGGAGCCGCTCCAGGGTCGCCAGCAGGTCCTCGTCGGAGCCGGCACCGAGCTCGACGACCACGACGCCGGCGGTGGCGTGCGGGACGAAGACGCTCAGGAGGCCGTCGGAGGCCGCAACGTCGCGAAGGAACGTGGCGCAGGCGCCGGTAAGGTCGACGAGCGCCGGCCGGCGTGGGGTCTCGACGGAGATCTCGCGGTGGTCCACCTACGGCGCCGCGTAGCTGTGCTCGCCGATGAAGAAGAGACCGGCGCCGATGTACGTGAACAGGACGCCGCCGAAGCCGAGCACGATGAGCCATGGGGCGAGGCGCTCCCATCGGTCCCGCCGCCCGGCGACGTGGAGGTAAGCACCGAAGACGAGCCACGTGGCCGCCGCGGCCAGCTCTTTGGGGTCGTTGCTCCAGTACGACCGCCAGGCGAGGTTGGCCCAGACCGATCCGAGCGCGATCGCGATCGTCAGGATCGGGAACGCGAGCAGGACGGCCCGGTGGCCGACGGCCCGCGAGACCCCTGCCGGAGGGAGGAGCGGGATCCGATCGCCGCTGCGGGCCTGCCCGATCTCGGCGACGGCAGCCAGGAAGGCGATTCCGCTGATGGCGTAGGCGAGCACGGCAGTGCCGACATGGATGGTGAGGAGGATCGGCTGCTGCAGGGCGGGGACGAGGGGATCGATGGCATCGTCGCGACCGAGCCCGAAGGTCACCAGGCCGGCAGCGAGGAGGGCTGCGAAGGGGGCCAGGCCCTCGATCGGGGCGCTGCGCGCAAGGACGAGGTAGGTGCCGAGTACCGCGGCGGCGAAGGCGAGGCTGAAGCCGTGCATGCTCGCCCACGGCGCGTACCCCGCGGGGATCGTGCGCACGACCAGCGCCGCGACGAGAAGCGCGAGGCTCACCACCAGCGCGGGAGCGACGGCTCGCGCCAACGGGCTCGACGAGCCTGCCAGTGCGACCGACGACGGCCCCGTGGCAGTCGCGGTCGCCACGGACGCGCGTCTGCCGAGGCTGATTAGGATGGCACCCAGGCCCGCGGCTGCCGCGGCAAGCAGCGTGGCGAGGGCGAGAATGCTCAGGATGGAGGCAATGGTCGTCATCGATTCAGCCGCTCGTGGAGGCCGACCGGCCTCATCCGGTCAGCTCAGGAGGATGCGTCGGCGGCTCCCGTGCGAGTGCCGCAGCGGTAGCAGGACGCATCTCCCGCCCGCAGGGTTGCGCCGCAGTTCGTGCAGTCGAGCGAGAGGTCGCGCTCGCAGACCGTGCAGAAGCGCGCCCCGGCCGGGTACTGCAGCCCGTCGAAGGCGCAGTACGGCAGCCCTCGCGGGGCGGCCGGCAGCCCTTCTGCCGAGTGCGGCAGTGCTGCCACCTGCCCGCTCGATCGGCGGTCGGCGATCCCGACCTGGCTCACGCGCAGGTACCCGACTACGAGCCAGAGCAGGTACAGGCCGAGCAGACCGGCAACGGCCAGCGGAAAGAAGAGCCCGAGGCGGTTGCCCCAGTCGGTGGAGAGCCAGTCGGCGACATCGCGGATGAGGTCCATGGCGGGCCGATTCTAGCATCGGCTACGATCATTCCGATGCCACGCCAGCGTCTCGACCTTCGCGCTCCGCTCACCGAGCTGCACGTGCATCTTGGCGCCGCCGTCACGCCGGCCATCATGTGGGGCATCGCGCACGCACAGGGCATCCGGCTCCCGACGAAGGACTACTGGGCGTTCCGCGAGCTCATCACCGTCGGCCGCCGCCGGCGTGGGTTCCAGGCTTACCTCGACCTCTTCTACTGGACCGAGCTCATCCAGTCGAGCCCGATCGCAGTCGAGCGCAGCGTGTACGAGGTCATCGGCGGCGCGTACCGCAAGAACAACGTGACCGGCCTCGAGCTGCGCTTCAACCCGATGAAGCGCAACCGCGGCGGCGAGCAGGACCTCGATCACATCATCGCCGCGGCCGTACGCGGCATGGATCGCGCCATCCTGGAGTACCCGCAGGTGCGTGCCGGGCTCATCTTCTGCCTCGACCGATCCTTCCCGCCCGCCCTGAACGAGATCATGGCCGCCAAGGCCATCAGCTGGCACAGCCGCGGCGTGATCGGGATCGACATCGCCGGCCCGGTGACCGATGGGTTCCACTTCGCCGACTACGCCGACATCTTTGCGGAGTGCCGGCGCGCCGGGCTCGGCCTGACCGTGCATGCGGGGGAGACCGGTGGCGCCGCGGAGGTGCGTGAGGCCGTCGAGGCGCTTGAGCCCGACCGCATCGGTCATGGAGTCCGCAGCGTGGAAGACCCGGCCGTCCTGGGCATGCTCCGCGAGCACGGCACGGTCCTCGAGGTCTGCCCGAGCTCGAATCTCAGCACGCGGGTGCTCGAGAACGTGGCCGAGGTGCGCCGCGTCGTCCGCGCGCTCAACGAGCACCAGGTGCGCTTCACGATCAGCACCGACGGACCCGAGATGCTGCGCTCCTACCTGCGCGACGAGTTCAACCTGCTCATGCGGCACGACATCCTGTCGTTGGAGCAGGTCGAGCGGGCGATCGAGGTCGCGGAGCAGGCGAGCTTCCTGGACCGCGCGCTGACGATCGAGACATCCGTCGGGAGCCGTGGGGATGCCGGCCGGGCCGATGCGCCGATCCCCGTCGAGGTCGCTCGCTAGGCTCGTATACTGCCGGCCGTGTCCTCGATCTGGCGACCCGTCCGGGAGCGTGCGCCCGCCAGGAGCCTGATGGTCGTCGTCGCCCACCCCGGTGACGAGGCGTTCGGCTTCGGCGGAGCGATCGCCAGCGCGGCCGCCAGCGGCGCATACGTGGTCGTCGTGTGTGCGACGCGCGGCTGGTTCGACTCTCGCCTTTACGAGGCGCCTCCCGCCCCCGGCGGCAAGAATCGCGACGTCAAGCTCGCCGCCATCAACTGGCGCAACGTCGACACCGTCCGGGAAGATGAGCTGCGCCGATCCGTCGCGGTGCTCGGCGTCCGGGTCGTGCGAATGCTGGACTACGCCGAGGGTGACCTCGACCGCGCGGACTTCGACAAGCTGGTGGGCCGGATCGTGGAGCCGATCCGCATGCATCGGCCCGAGGTGATCCTCTCGTTCGGTCCCGACGGCGCGACGGGCGATCAGGATCACGTCGTCCTCTCCCGCGCGGTGCGCGCCGCGTTCGCTGCCGCGGCCGAGCCGCTCGCGTACGAGCAGGATCTGGAGGAGGACCAGGTCGCCTGGCGGGCCGCGAAGCTGTACGACCTGGTCGTGCCGCAGTCCGTGGTCGCATTGCTCGAAGATCGGCTGCCACCGGAGGGCTACGGGTCCCGCGTCGAGCCGACGGTCGCCGTCGAACTCGGCGACCTGGCGCAGCTCAAGCTGGCCGCGATCACCCGCCACGTCTCCCAGACCGGCTCGGCCGGCCCATTCCACGATTGGGGATCCGATCGGCGCGATGCCTGGCTGGGCACCGAGCATTATCGTCTGGCGGCCTCCGCCCTCCCGATCCCGGTCGACGGCGAGGCGTCACTGTTCGACGGGTTGCTCTAGCACGGGTCGCCCGGGCAGACCTCAACATCGGTTGTGTGAAGGGCGCGAGCAAGCCTGCTACGCTCAGCGGGCCGCATCGGTCCCGATCAGAGGAGCTCACGAGCCTGCCCATGTTGAACCAGCTGACCAACGACAACATCCTTGCCGCGCTCGGCGGGGTGAAGGATCCTGAGATCGGGCGTGACCTCGTCTCGCTCGGGATGGTGAAGAACGTCACGATCGACGGCAGCGTCGTCGATCTCACCGTGGAGCTCACCACGCCCGCGTGTCCGCTGAAGGCGACGATCGAGAGCGACATCGGCGACGCGCTGACGCCGCTGGGCGCCAGCCTGGTCCGCGTCGACTGGGCGAGCAACGTGAAGCGCACGTTCGGCGGACCGGCGGCGGACCTCATCCCGGGCGTCCGCAACACGATCGCGGTCGCATCGGGCAAGGGCGGTGTCGGCAAGTCGACGGTGGCGGTCAACCTGGCGGTCAGCCTGGCCCGCGACGGGGCCAAGGTGGGGCTCCTGGACGCCGATATCACCGGGCCCAACGTCCCGCTGATGATGGGGACCCAGGGCGCGCACGTGAGCGGCGCCGGGGGGCGTCCGAACCCGGTCGTCGCCCATGGCGTACAGATGATGAGCATCCAGTACTTCCTGGACCCGAACGCGCCGGTCATCTGGCGCGGGCCTCTCATCCACTCCGCCATCGCCCAGTTCCTGCGCGACGTGGAGTGGGGCGACCTCGATTACCTGGTCATCGACCTGCCCCCGGGGACGGGGGACGCCGCCCTGAGCCTCAGCCAGCTCATTCCACTCACCGGGGCGGTGATCGTCACCACCCCGCAGGAGGTCAGCCTGCTCGATGCGCGCAAGGCGGTCGCCATGTTCAACAAGGTGAAC
>CAYYDA010000014.1:0-17178 GCA_964470495.1 uncultured Steroidobacteraceae bacterium
CGGCGGGTCGTGCCCGTGCGCCCGCGGCGGGGTGCCTCGCCGGGGCCTCCCTTGAGTGCGGCCAGGGCCGCGGCTGCCACGGACGGCGATGCCTCGCGGAAGCCGAACTCGGGGGTGACCTCCTTGGCCGGCATCTCCGGCGCGCTCATCCCAGCGTCGCGGGTGGCGGCGCGCGCCTCCTTCCGACTGATGGAGGCAACCTTCATGATGTCCATGAACTCATCGGCAACGGCCATGAGGTCGGACGAGGTGTTCGGCTTGAAGCTGATCACCTCGCATCGGACGCCCTTGTCCTGGAGTGCTCGGATGGCGGGGGCGAAGTCGCCGTCGCCGGACACGATCACGGCGATGTCCATCCGATCGGCCAGGCGGAACAGGTCGACGACCAGCTCGATGTCGAGGTTGGCCTTCATGCGTCCATCGCCGAACTTGCGGATGTCCTTGACGACCGGCTTGTAGCCGTTCTTGGCAAGGAAGTCGATGAACTTGCGCTGGTTCTCATTTTCCGGGTCGAGCCCGGTGTATGCGTATGCGCGAATGAGATCGCGCCCCTTGGTGGCGTGCTTGAGGAGGGCGACGTAATCGACGTCGACATCCTGGCCTCGAGCCGCGTAGTACATGTTGGCGACGTCAACGAACATCGCCACGTTCTTGCTCACGGTTGAGCTCTTCTCCTGTGAAATGTGATATGGCTGGAACGTGTGTCGGTCGGTCAGCCGAAGCTTCGGCCGAGCGTCCGTCCGCGGCTCGCGAACCCCAGTCGCTTCCAGAGCGACGGTTCTGCGGATGCCAGCGGTCCGGAGACTTCCACGCGCGTGCAGCCCTTGTTTCGTGCCGAGGTGGCAAGGTGCTCGACGATCCCGTCGGCAACTCGTCGCCAGTCGGCGGCGCCCAGCTGTGCTCTCTCTGCGATCCCGAGCTCGTCGATAACGCCGACGAAAGGACCCGACCGCACCGATGGCCTGATGGAGAGGATCCCCACGCCCACCACACGCCGCTCACGCTCGGCGACGGCAACCGTCGCTGATGGAACGAAGAGCAGGTTGCGCAGGTAGTCGACGTCGTCGCGTCGCTTCTCGTCTTCGTCGTCGCGCGCAAGAATGCGGATCGCGGCGTCGAGATCGGTGAGACGGGCGCTTCTGACGTGAACCTCCACGAAGGCCTCTCGGAGCGGATCGCAACAAGCGTATTCGCTGGACGACCCACACGCAGGATACCACGAATGGGCACCGAACCCCCTGACCGATGACCCCCTACTGCGCAGAAGCCGGTGCCGACCCTATTGCGCCGCCCGTTCGGCCACCGTTATGATGCCGCGCACCTTTGATACGCCGGGCCCGCGCATGCGCGTTGCACCGAGCACACCAGTGGAGGAAAGAAACCGGATGCAGAAGTACATGCGATGGAGCGCCATCCTTGTCGTGCTGATGCTCGTCCTCGCCGCATGCCAGAGCGGTGGCGGAGACGCAAGCGAGGAGCCCAGCGCCGACGAGAGCACTCCAGCGAGCACCGATGGTGGGAGTGGCGGCGGCGGCGCCGCCGAGACATGCGAGGCTGATGAGTTCGGCTGCATCGAGGTCGCCGAAGGCGAGTCGATCCGCATCGCAACCGCCCTCGTGATCAACGGCCCCGACTCGAACCTGGGCCTCGACTCCCAGTACGGAGTCCAGGTCGCGAACGAGGAGCGCCCTGAAGTCGCCGGCCGCGAGGTCGAGCTCGACTTCCAGGACGACGGCTGCAGCGCCGAGGGTGGCACGACGGTCGCCCAGTCGCTCGCGTCTGACACCACGATCGCCGCGGTCATCGGCACCAGCTGCTCGAGCGCCGGAGTTCCCGCGTCGGAGATCCTGAGCGGGGCCGGCATCCTGCTCCTGTCGCCGTCGGCGACGGCCCCGGGCCTGACCCTGCCGGATGCGCGCCAGCCGTTCTTCTTCCGGACGGCGCACAACGACGAGATCCAGGGCGCGGCGATGGCGGACTTCGCCTTCAACGTCCTTGGCGTCACGACCGCAGCCACCATCCATGATGGCGGCCCGTACACCGAGCAGCTCCAGCAGGTCTTTGCCGATGCGTTCGAGGAGCTGGGCGGCACGATCACCGGGACCGAGGCGGTCGATCCGGAGGCAACCGACGTCAGCGGACAGCTGACGGCGCTCGCCCCCGGTGAGCCCGAGTTCCTCTTCTTCCCGATCTTCACCCAGGCAGGCGGCCAGGTGGCCCGCCAGGCCCCCGAGACCGAGGGCCTCGCGGACACGATCCTCGCCGGCGCCGATGGCCTCCTCAGCCCGGCCTTCGTCGAGGCGGCCGGCGTGGAGAATGCCAACGGCATGTACCTCTCCGGGCCGCAGGCCGACTTCGGGGACCGGTACCAGAACGAGTTCCTCCCGGCGTACAGCGACGTGTCGGGTGAGGAAGAGCCGATCTCGGCCTTCCACGCGCACGCGTACGACGCCTACAACATCGTTGCCGATGCCATCGAGGCGGTCGGTATCGAGGAGGAAGGCACGCTGTTCATCCCACGCACCGCGCTGAAGGATTGGATCGGGGAGCTGGCCGACTACGAGGGTCTGACCGGCATCCTGACGTGCAACGAGAATGGCGACTGCGCCAATTCGACGATCACCGTCCGCGAAGTGCGCGAGGGTGAGTTCGTGCCGATCTGGAACTCCGTCGACGGCGACCTCGAGTAGCAGCGAGCCGATCGACCGACCAACTGATCGTCAGGGTGGGGCTGTTGCCCCACCCTGACCTCTTTCCGACGGGAGCAGGTAGCCGAGCATGACCCGCCGCTTCTCCTTCGTCACCCTCACGCTGTGGCTTGTCGCCGCGGTCGTGATCGGCGCAATGATCCTCGGCTCGGTGCTGACCCTGGCGGATGGTCGCTATACCATCACCCAATGGCGGGACCTCATCATCAACGGGCTGGCGCTGGGAGCGGTCTACGCCCTCATCGCGCTCGGCTACACCCTGGTCTACGGCATCCTGTTCATGATCAACTTCGCGCACGGCGAGGTCTTCATGGCAGGCGCCTTCACCGCCTACTTCGCCGCCGATGCGCTCGCCGACGTGGGCATCCTCGACAGCAACCCGATCTTCGCCCTCATCATCATCTTCGCGGTCGCGATGCTCACTTCGATGATCATCGCCGTGCTGCTCGAGCGGATCGCCTATCGCAAGCTGCGGAACGCGCCCCGTCTCGTCCCGCTGATCACCGCCATCGGCGCCTCGCTGTTCCTGCAGTACGCGTTCCGAGGCCTGTACGGCAGCGGCGTGCGCTCGTACCCCAACGTGGCGATCCTGGACGGTAGCTTCGACATTGCCGGCATCCCGTTCCGCGCCACGCAGCTGATGGTGATCATCAGCGCCATCACGCTGATGATCGCGCTCTGGTACCTCATCAACCGCACCCGGACCGGCCGCGCCATGCGCGCGGTATCGGAAGACCGGGACACGGCCGCGCTCATGGGCATCAACGTGGATGCCACGATCGTCCGCACCTTCGCAATCGGCGGGCTACTGGCCGGCGCGGCCGGAGTGCTGTACGCGCTCATCTTCAGCCAGGTCTTCTTCCTCATGGGCTTCATTCCCGGCATCAAGGCATTCACCGCGGCGGTGCTCGGTGGCATCGGCAACATCGGTGGCGCCGTGCTCGGGGGCTTCAGCCTCGGCATCCTCGAGCAGGTCGGGCCGAACCTGTTCCTGACCGGCTTTGGAGTGCCCGGCGCCAACCAGCTTCGCGACGGCATCGCCTTCGCGGTGCTCGTCATCGTGCTCATCATCCGGCCGACCGGCATCCTGGGGAGGAAGGAGTCATGACGCGCGAGAGCCTCCTTGCCGCGGTCCGCGTGGGCGCCGTCGCCGGCGGGGCCATGATCTTCGGCGTGACGATCGGCTTCGTGGAGACGGTCGCTCGGCGCGAGGTGCTCGCCGACCTGCTGTCGCTCAGCACGGTCATGATCGCGATCGTCGGGGTCCTCACCGGAGTCATCGCGGCGCGCCCGAGCGCGCGTGATCCCGAGCCGACGCCGGCCACGGCCGTCTCGCGCGGCGTGGTGGCGGGACTCGTGGCCTCTGCGATGCTCGGCGCATTCGCCATCTTCGCCAGTGTCGTGAACATGCGCGACATCTTTACCAACCTGTCGCCGAATGGGATCGAGACCATCACGTTCGGCTTGGGAGCGGGTGCCGGTGCGGCCGTCCTCGTCGTCGGCGGAGCGGTGCTCGGCGGTCTCGGCGCCATCCTGCGCATCCTCCCGCCGCTCCCGACCCGGATGGTCGTCACGGCGGGCGTGGCCATCGTGGTGTTCAGCATCATGGAGCAGGTCCTGCGCGTGAGCCTGACCGAGCTGGGACTTCGCTCGTTGGCCGGCTTCTTCTACCGCAGCGGCGCGCTGACCGTGCAGGGGGCGCTCGCCGTCGGCGGCCTCGCCGCAGCATTCGTTTGGCTGCGGCGTGCGCCGCAGTCGCCGGTGAGCGGCCTGTTCCGGCGCGCCACTCGGCGCGGGGACCGCCGGTCGAGCCTGATCCTGTACGTGGTCATCGCCGTGCTGCTCCTCGCGCTGCCACAGGTCGTGGGGCGCTTCCCGAGCGACGTCCTCGGCAACGCCGGGCTCTACATCCTGCTCGGACTGGGGCTGAACATCGTGGTCGGGTACGCCGGGCTGCTCGACCTGGGCTACGTGGCGTTCTACGCCATCGGCTCGTACTCGGTGGCCCTGCTGACCTCGCCACAGTCGTTCCTGGCATTGGAGCTGAACTTCTGGCTGATCCTGCCGATCGTGATCCTGATCGCGGCCGCTGCCGGCGTCGTCATCGGAGCGCCGGTCCTGCGCCTGCGGGGCGACTACCTCGCGATCGTCACGCTCGGGTTCGGCGAGATCGTTCGGCTGCTGTTCCTCTCCGACTGGCTGAGCGAGTTCACGAACGCCGGCCAGGGGATCCTGGGCATCCCGGACCCCACGCTGCCCGGCCTGACCGTGCCGACCAGCGATCCGGAGAGCATCTATTACCCGATCCTGGTTGCCTGCATCGTGGCTGCAGTCGTCGCCTACCGCCTCGCGAACTCGCGCGTGGGTCGCGCCTGGAACGCGATGCGCGAGGACGAGTCGGTGGCCGAGGCGACGGGCATCAACACCACCAATTACAAGCTACTCGCCTTCTCGCTGGGCGCCGTGTTCGGCTGCCTGTCGGGGGCGCTGTTCGCCGCGAAGATCGGCTCGATCTTCCCGCACAGCTTCGAGATCCTTGTCTCGATCACCGCCCTGGCCGTGATCATCCTCGGCGGCATGGGCAGCATCCCCGGCGTCATCGTCGGGGCGCTCGTGCTGGTCGGACTGCCGGAGCTGCTGCGCGAGTTCGACGAGTACCGCCTGCTCGTCTACGGCGCCGTGCTGGTGGCGATGATGCTGCTGCGCCCGGAGGGCCTCGTGCCGAGCGCCATGCGCCGCCGCGAGCTCCACGAGTCAGACGATCCCGACGAGCAGTACGACGAGGATGCCGGGGTCGAGACCGGAAAGCCGGCCATCAGCGGTGGCGTGGCATGACCACCCAGCCAGCGCAGGAAACGAACGTGGCCGAAGAGTCGGACGCCGGCCCAATCGTCGAGGTCAAGAACCTGACCAAGGTGTTCGGCGGACTGGTCGCCAACCGCGATGTCGACTTCACCATCCCACGGCGGGCGATCGTTTCGCTCATCGGGCCGAACGGGGCCGGCAAGACGACCCTCTTCAACCAGATCAGCGGCTACTACCAGCCGACCTCGGGCACCATCCTGTTCGACGGCGTGAACATCGTGGGCCTGGCTCCGAACGACGTCGCCGAGCTCGGCATCGGGCGGACCTACCAGAACATCCGGCTCTTCGCCGACATGACCGTGCTCGCCAACGTGATGGTCGGACGCCACGCGCGGCTCAAGAGCCAGTGGTACGAGGTGATCCTGGGCCTGCCGAAGGTGAAGCAGGAGGAGGAGGAGACGCGCCAGCGCGCCAGGGAGCTCCTCGAGCTGGTGGGCGTGCCCCGTCGGTACGAGCACGATCTGGCGAAGAACCTGCCGTACGGCGAGCAGCGCCGGCTGGAGGTCGCCCGCGCCCTCGCCAGCGACCCGAAGCTCCTCCTGCTCGACGAACCGACGGCGGGAATGAACCCCGGCGAGACGGCGCGCATGACCGCCTTCATCGGCCGCCTGCGGGAGGAGCTGGGCCTGACGATCCTCCTGATCGAGCACGACATGAAGGTGGTCATGGGCGTCAGCGAGCGGATCACGGTGCTCGACTACGGCGAGAAGATCGCCGAGGGCAGCCCTGAGGAGATCCGCACCAATCCCCGGGTCATCGAGGCATACCTCGGCAAGCAGGCGACGGCATGACGCAAGCCGATCACTCCGTCGACCAGCCAGCCGCCGCGACGCCGACCGCGACCGCCGCACCTGCGCCTGCGCCGGCCGATGGCAAGGCCCCGCTCCTCGAGCTTGACGACCTCCACGTCTTCTACGGCAACATCGAGGCGCTCAAGGGCCTGTCGATGAACGTGAACGCCGGCGAGATCGTGACGCTCATCGGCTCCAACGGCGCCGGTAAGAGCACCACCCTTCGCGCGATCAGCGGCACGCACAAGCCGCGCACCGGCACCATCCATCTCTCCGGCCGGCCGATCCACCACATGCCGGCCCACGAGGTCGTGAAGCTCGGCATCGGACACTCGCCGGAGGGCCGCCGTGTCTTCAGCCGCATGTCGGTGTTCGAGAACCTCCAGATGGGCGCATTCAGCCGCGGGCGCAGCCACCGCATCGACGACGACGTGACGCGCGTGTTCGATTTGTTCCCGCGGCTCAAGGAGCGACGCAGCCAGAAGGCGGGCACCATGTCCGGCGGGGAGCAGCAGATGCTTGCGATGGGCCGCGCGCTCATGGCGGGACCGACCCTCCTCCTCCTCGACGAGCCCTCCATGGGCCTCTCGCCGATCCTGACCGAGCAGATCTTCGCGATCATCACCGAGATCAACGGCCAGGGCACGACCATCCTGCTCGTCGAGCAGAACGCGCTCATGGCGCTCAACGCAGCGCACCGCGGCTACGTCATCCAGACCGGCCGGATCATCCTGGCCGATAGCGCCGCCAACCTCGCCTCCAACGAGCAGGTCCGCCAGGCGTATCTCGGGGAGATCTAGGCGCCCGGTGTCCAGCGAACCACCACGCCGGCGGGACCCGTCGGAGTACCGCCCCGACCTGCGACCGATGCTCATCCTCGTCGGGCTCCTGGCGATCATCGTCATCGGCTGGATGCTGCTCGGCCCGCGCATCCTGCCGCCCGCGGCGCCGGACGCGCCGGCAACCGGTCTCGACGGGCGATGGACGCGAACCCCGGACGAGCCCCTGGCAACGACGCTCGCGCTGTCCGCAGCGACCTACACCGTCCAGGGCGCGCTCGACTTCGCCGGCGCGGGCAGCGCCACGCTTTCCGGCGACGAGCTGCTCCTGGCCGATGACCCTGCATGCCCCGATGCCGCCGGGCGCTATGCCGTCGAGCTCGGCGACGTGGACCGCTATGGCCTGCTGCCCGAGAACCGCGCCCAGACGATGAGCCTGACCCTGGTGGCGGACGACTGCCAGCCGCGTGCCGGCGCATTGGCGGGCAGCTGGACCCTGCGCGCCAGCGGCCGCGACGGGGTCTACGGCATCTGCGACGCCCCCAACGAGGAGGCCGCCATCACCGGCCACTGGCCCGAGCCGAGCGGCTGCGGTTGAGGCGAGGGACGCTCAGTTCTCCTCGCGTGCCTGGTCTCCGAACACGACCACCTCGTCGATCGCGGCGCGGTCGACCGTGGGCGGGAAGCAGCACATCGTGAAGTCGCCCGCGTCGTAGCGCACCTCGGACGTCGCGACGTACCCCAACACCCGACCGTCCGCGTCGAGGGCGATCGCGCGCGCGACGGCGGTCCCCGCGCCGTCCCATTCCAGGTGCCCCGCGCCACCGACACCCGATTCGCTCTCAACGAGCTCGAAGCCCTCCACGGTGACCGGCGCTCGCTCGTCGGCCGGGGCGGCGTTCACCTCGATGCGGGCATCGGCGACACGGTCCGTCGCCTCGCTGATCTCGAAGTCGCCGATCAGATATCCGTCCTCACCGGGATCCAGGACATGCGGCACGGCGTGGAGCTGCAGTCGCGCGTCGCCACCGGGCAGGTCCTCGCCGCCGGGGTCGAGCAGGTGCGCCACCGTCAGCCGCCCGCTCCCGACGACGTCCGGATCGATCGCCCGATCGGCGTCGTTCCTGACGCTGACAATGACCTGGCCGGCCGTGGACCCATCCTCGCCGGGCCAGGTGACGACCGTGGTGTCGACCACGGCCAGCTCGCCGGTCGCCGCGCAGGCCGTCAGGGTCAGGGTGGACAGCAGCACGACGAGCAGGAGCCGTGCGCCCCTGGGTGCAGTCGACATACCTCAGTATCGGCGAGGCGAGCCGAAGCCGGCACCGGCACCGTAGAGGACGAGTGCCACGCCGACGACGGCCAGCGCCAGGCCCGGCGATTGCTGCGGCAACGGAAGGTAGCCGACCGACCACAGCTCCCACCCCCGGTAGACGAGGGCGGCGGCGCCCAGGATGCCCAAAGCCAGGTAGACAGCCGGCGTGTCGAGGATGAAGCCCCACCGGCCGCGCATGTACCCGATGTCGAGCAGCACCAGCGCCGCGATCGCGGCGCCGAAGATGACGAGCCCCGGCCCCTCAAGGCCGATCCCCTCCTCGGCCGGCACGAGCACGCCGGCGATCGAATCGCCGCCCGCGCGCCACCACGGCAGGAAGCCCGAGCCGATCATGGCCAGGGCGCCGACCAGGATCAGGACGCGGAAGCGGCCGCCCCCGGTGTCCATGGGCCTTACCCCTCGGGAGGCGCGCCGCCGTAGACGGACGGCTTCAGGACGCCGATGTAAGGCAGGTTGCGGTAGCGCTCGTCGTAGTCGAGCCCGTAGCCGATGACGAATCGGTCCGGGATGGTAAAGCCGACGTAGTCGATCGGGATCTCGGCCAGCCGCCGCGCGGGCTTGTCGAGCAGGCAACAGATCTTGATCGACGCCGGCTGCCGGTCCGCCAGGTACCCCAGCAGGTAGTTGAGGGTCAGGCCCGTATCGATGATGTCCTCGACCACGACGATGTCGCGCCCCTCGATCGGCTTCGACAGGTCTTTGAGGATCCGGACCTGGCCGGAAGACTCGGTTGCCGCACCGTACGACGAGACCTCCATGAAATCGATGCTTGTCGGCAGGTCCATGGCGCGCATCAGGTCGGCCAGGAAGACGAGCGCGCCCTTCAGGACGCTGACCAGCACGGGATCGCGACCCGCGTAATCGGCCGACAGCTGGGCGCCGAGCTCGGCCACCCGGCTGGCGACCGTCTGGCTGTCGAGCAGGATCTCTTCGACGTCGTCGTGAATGCTCATCCTCGCGCGCTCACGGCATCAGCCCCTTCGCGTTGCCGTTGCCGTTGCCATTGCCGGCTCCGGTGAGCGCATTGGCACCGTTGGCCGCGGCGACATCGGAAAGGAAGTCGAGGCGTCGGTACTTGACCATCAGCGCCCGGAAGTCGCGGGCGTAGAACAGCTTCACGCGGATCTCCGGATACAGCTGCCGCATCCAGCGCAGCTTGCGGTTCTTCTTCCGAACGAGTGACTGCTTGAGCGTGGTCAGCTCGACGTACATATCGATGTCCGGCAGGTAGAAATCGGGCGCGAACGACTCGATGACCGCGCCGTCGGCGTTCCACGAAATGGGGAAGACGTCGGGTTCGTATCGCCACCGGACACCGTAGTAGTCGAGGATCCTCGCCAGCTCCGCCTCGCTGTCGTGGGCGAAGCGGGGTGGCGAGGCCAAGGTCATGCGAGCCGCCACCTGACCTCGATCGTAGCCTGACTTCTCCGCGCGGGCGCCATCGGGTCCGAGTATATGGGCTCACTTATCCACAGATCGGCCCGATCTGCGTCAACGGTGGATAAAACCGATTGTGTTCCACAGCGGACCGTTGCTACCCTTGTGGTCCTGCTTCTGCGGGTGACCGAGTACGGTAACCGCGGATGATTCGGGGCCGATGCGAAAGCCGGCCGCGACGCCGATCATCCGTCGGGAAGACCGAAAGGCCATCCGAAGGAGCATTTTCCCTGTCCGCAGACATGTCCGCAGATGCCCCGCGCTCCGCGAGGGTCGCTCGCCTCGAGATGGAGCGCCTGCTCGAGGCCGATGCGCCAGCGCTGCGGGCAACACTTCCCGCGGGCTTCGCCGACGCCTGCGAGGCGTACGTCCTCCTCCTCCTCGAGGCGAACGCGCGGCTGAACCTGACGCGCATCGTCGAGCCGCTGGACGTCGCACGGCTCCACCTGGTCGACGCACTCGCCGCGCTGCCGACGCTCGACACGCTGGTGCCGCCACGCGCGCTCGACCTCGGCTCCGGCGGCGGCGTGCCCGGGATCGTCCTTGCGCTCGCGCGGCCGGACGTGGCCTGGACGCTCGTCGACTCGGTCCGCAAGAAGGTCTCGGCGCTGCGCGGCTTCGTCGAGGCGCTCGAGCTGACAAACGTCGACGTCGTGGCCGAGCGCGCCGAGATCCTCGGCCGTGATGCGGCGCACCGCGAGCGGTATGACCTCGTCGCAGCGCGGGCCTGCGCCGCGTTGCCCGTCCTGGCCGAGCTTGCCCTGCCGTTGATCGAGGTGGGCGGCACGTTGCTGGCCTGGAAGGGATCCCTCGCCGACGAAGAGCTGCGGGCCGGTCGGGCGGCCGCCGCGCTGCTAGGTGGCGACGGGCCGGAGGTGCGCCCGACAGCGCTGCCCTCCCTCGGCGACCATCGGTTCGTCCTGGTCCGGAAGGTGCGCGTCACGCCCGAGGAGTATCCACGGCGTCCGGGCGAGCCCGCCCGACGGCCGCTCGGCTAGGGACGGAGCAATCCGCCGGGCGTCGGTATACTCGCCAATCGCATGCGCATTGCCGTCCTGTCGGACATCCATTCCAACCTGCCTGCCCTCGAGGCCGTGCGTGCCGACTTCGCCGACGTCGACGAGGTCTGGGTGCTGGGCGACATCGTCGGATACGGCCCACAGCCGAACGAGGTCATTGCCGCCCTCCAGGAGATGGGGGCGCGGAGCGTGCTCGGCAACCACGATGGCGCCGCGATCGGCGGTGTCGATCCCGCGTACTTCAATCCCGACGCGCGGACCGCCATCGAGTGGACCGCGGGGACAATCGACGCCAATGCGCGCTCGTATCTGGCCACACTGCCGGAGGTCCGCCGCGACGGCGACCTGACGGCCGTGCACGGGTCGCCGCGGGACCCGATCTGGGAGTACATCACCAGCCGCGGGATCGCCGCCGCGAACCTCGAGCATTTCGACACGCGCCTCTGCCTCTTCGGACACACGCATCTGCCGATCGTGTACCGCGCCGCCGACGACGGCGACGTGGAGGCCCACCCAGGGCTCCCCGACGAGGTCGTCAAGCTCGACGGCGGCCGAGCACTGCTCAACCCCGGCAGCGTCGGGCAGCCACGCGACGGCCTGCCCGATGCGGCGTACGCCGTCCTCGAGACGAACGACGGCCCTGAGCCCGATACGTTGACCTTCCACCGCGTGCGCTACGACATCGACCTCACGCAGCGGCTGATGCGAGAGCGAGGCCTGCCGGCGCGCCTCGTGGAACGCCTCCGGTACGGTCGTTGAGAAGGCGCGCACCGGCCCATCCCTCGAATGCGTCGAGCGCCGTAGGATAAACATCGCATGGACTTCTTCCGCCGCAGCGAGAAGCGCGCGGCCCCGTTCGATTGCGCCAGGATCCTGGTCCCGCTGCTCGGCGACGACGAGGTGGATGGCCCCGCCCTCAAGGTGGCGGCCCTGCTGCTCGGTGGGCGGGAGGGGGTCGAGACCTCGCTCCTGCACGTGATCGAGATCCCGTTCGACCGAACGCTGGACGCCGAGGACGAGCCGGCGATGGCGCGTGCCGACGCCGTGCTGGCACGCGCAGAGGCATTGCTCTCCGCGAAGGGCATCCCGACCCGGACGAGCACGGTACAGGCGCGGGCCGCCGGCCCGGCCATCGTGGACGACGCGAACGAGGTTGCCGCGGACCTCATCGTGATGGGGCTTCGCTACAAGAAGCGATTCGGAGGACAATGGGACGCGGGACGCACCGTCCCATACGTCATGCGCAACTCGACGGCACCGGTCTGGTGCCTGCGCGCCGAGACGAAGGAGCTGGCACACACGCCATGAGGGTCATCATCATCGGCTGCGGTCGCGTCGGAGCCCGCGTCGCCGCGGAGCTCGACACGCGCGGCGAGCACGTCACCGTCATCGACATCAACCCGCGCGCCTTCAGCCGCCTGCCCCCAGGGTTCGGCGGCGAGAGCGTCCGCGGCAACGGCACGGACGAGGACATCATGCGTTCGGCCGGGGCGGAGCAGGCGGACATCGTCATGACGCTGACCGAGGGCGACAACCGGAACGCGCTCGCCGCCCAGCTGGCGAAGCACACGTTCGGCGCGCCGCGGGTCATCGCCAAGATCAACGACCCGCTGCGCGGCGAGGCGTACCGCGCGCTGGGCATCGAGATCATCTGCCGCACGATCATCCTGGGCGACGCACTCGTTCTCGCCGCCCAGGAAGGCGCCGAGGCGACGAACGGCTTCGTCGAGCCTCCGACCGCGGAGCCGCGGCTGAGCAAGCACTCCGCCCCCGGCTCGACCGCGGACGTCCGGGTGCAGGCGGCCATGGACGCCGCCGAGGACGTGACGGCCGAGGCGAACATCGTCCAGCCCGGCGACGGGCAGCAGGGAGGGCTGTAGACGTGTACGTCGTGGTCATCGGCGGCGGAAACGTCGGCTACTACCTGACCAAGGAGCTGCTCGCGGCCGGCCACGAGGTGGTCGTCATCGAGGAGGACGCGGGGCGTGCGCGACAGATCGCCGACGAGCTCGGCAGCATCGTGGTCGCCAACGACGGCTGCGAAGGCCGATACCAGGCCGAGGCCGGCATGGGCCGCGCGGACGTGATGGCCGCCGTCACCGGCGACGACGCCGTGAACCTGGCGGCATGCCAGATCGCGAAGATGCGCTTCAACGTGCCGCGCTCGATCGCCCGCATCAACGACCCGAAAAACGAGAAGCTGTTCCGCCAGCTGGCGATCGATGAGGTCGTCAGCCCGACCCGCGCGATCCTCGGCGTGATCGAGCACGAGATCCCCGTCCACGACCTGCTCCACCTCGCCGAGCTGGAGGGCGGCGAGGTGCAGATCGTCGAGGCCCACATCGATGCCGATTCGCCCGTCATTGGCCGCGAGCTGCGCGAGCTGAACCTGCCGGAGGGCAGCACCATCGCCGTGCTCATCCGGGACGAGCGCGCCCAGTCGCCCCGCTCCGACACGAAGCTTCGCAGCGGCGACAAGCTGCTGGCGGTCACCTCGGCCGATGCCGAGGCGGAGCTGCGCAGCCTGCTCATCGGGGAGTGACCGCGCCCGATCCGGGGCGCGTCCTTCGCCGGGCGCTCATCGCGTGGGGGCTCGGCCACCTCCTCATCGGCCGTCGCACCCTCGGTCGTGGCCTGCTCGGGGCGGAGCTGGTCTCGGCGCTGCTGGTGGCGTGGCTGACCATCGGCCTGGCCGACACGAGCGCCTACCTGGTGCCCTTCATCGCCGGGACCGCCTTCATCGTGGCCTGGACGTGGCAGGCGGTCGACGCCTATCGATCCGCCGGCGCGCTCCAGGCGGGCCGGCCGCCCACTCCTGAGCGCTCCCCCGCGGCCGCGATTGCGTGGCTGAGCCTTCCCCTTCTCGTGTGGGGAACGGGCTTCTGGGTCGTCGGCGCGCATGCCGCCACGCCGGCAGCGGTCCTCGACCGCTTCGTGACGGCGTGGAGCGGCGACGAGCTGGGTGACGCCTGGCCCGCCGTCGTCGTCTCCCCGGCCGAGGCTGCGGCGGCCTCCTTGGGTGACGGCCTGGACCGATTCCGCGACATCCGGATCAGCATCGTGAGCCGATCGGCCGGCCGCGCCACGGCCGTCGCCGAGGCGATCCATCACGAGCGGCGCGAGTCCCGATTCCTGTGGATCTTCCCGGGGTCCGAGCTCGTCCCTGTGGCTGACGAGCGGCTGCTCACCCTCGACCTCGCCGCACGGCCGGTGGAGCTGCCGGGCGGCGGCGACATCGGCGCCGTGCGCTGGGAGCTGGTCGGCGCCAGCCGATAGACGTCCCATCGGTGTCACGACCCTTGACAACGTTATTGTCAGGGTTTATGGTCCCGACATGGACAAATCGAGGCGCGTGGCGCCGACCGCGACCCGCGTTCCCAGCCGCGATCCACACACCCGCCCTCGCTACTTCATCAGCATCGCCGCCGAGCTGGCGAGCTGTCACCCGCGCACGCTGCGCATCTACGAGGAGGAGGGCCTCCTCAGCCCGCAGCGGCGTAACAACCTCCGTCTCTACAGCGAGGCGGACATCAAGCGCGTTCGTATCATTCGTTTCCTCACGCGTCGAGAGCGGGTCAACCTCGCCGGCGTACGGGTCATCCTCCAGCTCGAGGCACTCGGCAAGATCCGGGTCTACGATCTGTTCGATGAAGACGATGTAGAGCGATTTGCCGAGGACCACGACGAGCCGGAGCTCGCCGAAGAAGCATCGGCTGAAGGAGCACTTTCCCGTGGCAACTGACGAGACCCGAGACCTTCCCGACGTCGCTGAGGGCGACGACGAGAATGGTGCGAACCTGGACCGCCTCCAGGTTCTGCCGCTCGTCGCCCTGCGCGACACGGTCATCTTCCCGGAGATGATCGTCCCCCTCCAGGTCGGCCGTGATCGAAGCGTCAAGGCGCTCGACCGAGCCGTCCGCACCTCCCAGCCCGTCGCGCTCGTCACGCAGCGCTCCAGCGAGCAGGAGGACATCACCAGCGTCGACGAGCTGTACCCCGTCGGCACCCTGGCCAAGATCGCCCAGGTGATCCGCCTCCAGGACGGGACGATCCGCGCGATTGTGCAGGGCCAGGGCCGCATCCGGCTGCTCGACCTCCTTCAGACGGAGCCTCACCTCGAGGCGCGCGTCGAGGTCATCGACGACGCGACCGAGAAGACGCTCGAGATCGAGGCCCTCATGGCATCGATCCACGCCCAGATCGAGCAGTACGTCAACAGCGGCGCATCGGTCCCGCCGGAGGTGGCGGTCGCGGCGCGCAACATCACCGACGGCGGACTGCTGGCCGACATGACGGCGTACAGCCCGGAGATGACGACGGAGCAGCGCCAGGAGCTGCTCGAGACGATCGATATCGCCGATCGGCTCCGCCTGGCCAGCCAATTCCTGGCCAAGCAGATCGAGGTGCTCGAGCTCAAGGGACGCATCCAGTCCGAGGTCAAGTCCGAGATGGACAAGACCCAGCGCGAGTACATCCTGCGCGAGCAGATGAAGGCGATCCAGAAGGAGCTGGGCGAGGACGACCCGGCGGTCGCCGAGGCGACCGAGCTGCGCGAGAAGGTCGAGCAGTCGGCCATGCCGGACGAGGTCAAGGAGCGCGCTCTCAAGGAGGTCGACCGCCTCTCCCGCATCCCCAGCGCCAGTCCGGAGCAGGGCGTCATTCGCACTTACGTCGACTGGCTGGTCAGCCTGCCGTGGGGCGTCGAGACCGATGACAACCTCGACCTCGACGACGCCGAGAAGATCCTCAACGAGGACCACTGGGGCCTCGAGAAGGTCAAGGAGCGCATCGTCGAGTACATGGCCGTGCGCAAGCTGGCCGACAAGATCCGGTCGCCCATCCTCCTCTTCGTGGGCCCGCCCGGCGTGGGCAAGACCTCGCTCGGGAAGTCGATCGCTCGTGCCATGGGACGCAAGTTCGTGCGCATGAGCCTTGGCGGCATCCACGATGAGGCCGAGATCCGTGGCCATCGGCGCACCTACATCGGCGCGCTGCCGGGGCGGGTCATCCAGAACATCAAGACCGCCGGTTCGGCGAACCCGGTCTTCATGCTGGACGAGATCGACAAGGTCGGCATGGACTTCCGTGGCGATCCGTCATCGGCGCTGCTGGAGGTGCTCGACCCTGAGCAGAACAACACCTTCGCGGACAACTATCTCGAGGTGCCGTTCGACCTGAGCAAGGTGCTCTTCATCGCCACGGCCAACATGGTCGACACGATTCCGCCGGCGCTGCGGGACCGGATGGAGATCATCCAGCTGGCCGGCTACACGCAGCTCGAGCGGGTCCGGATCGCGGAGCGCTTCCTGGTGCCGAAGCAGCTCGAGGCGCACGGCCTGACAGAGGACAACCTGAAGTTCGAGGAAGCCGCGCTCGTCCGCCTCATCCAGGCGTTCACCCGCGAGGCGGGGGTTCGGAACCTGGAGCGCGAGATCGCCAACGTGGCACGGAAGGTGGCGCGACGGGTTGCCGGCGATTCCAAGACCAAGGTCGTCGTCAAGGCCGAGGATCTCGAGGAGTACCTCGGGCCGGGCCGGTTCGAGTACGGCGAGCTCGAGGCGGAGGACACCATCGGCATGGTGACCGGCCTCGTGGTCTCCGACGCGGGCGGCGACATCGTGCAGGTCGAGGCGACCCGCATGGACGGCAAGGACGACTTCATCCTGACCGGCCAGCTGGGCGACGTGATGAAGGAATCGGCGCGCGCCGGGCTGAGCTACATCCGGGCGCGGACGAAGGAATTCGGGATTGAATCCGCCGTCTTCGAGAAGTCGACGGTCCACATCCACGTTCCCGCAGGAGCCACGCCCAAGGACGGTCCGAGCGCGGGCGTCACGATGGCCACGGCCATGGCGAGCCTGCTGACCGGCAAGCCCGTGCGGCGCGACCTGGCCATGACGGGCGAAATCACGCTTCGCGGTCGGGTCCTGCCCATCGGTGGGCTGAAGTCGAAGCTTCTCGCCGCGCATCTTGCCGGCGTGAAGACCGTCCTCATCCCCGCCCGAAACGAGAAGGACCTGGTGGACGTGCCCGACGAGGTGCGCCAGCAGCTGCGGATCGTGCCGGTCGAGAACATGGACCAGGTGCTGGCCGAGGCGCTGATCGACGCACCACGGCCGGCCGCCCGGATCAAGGCCGAGCGCGAGGAGCGCCAGCAGCGCGTGACGCGTCGCCCGCGACGACCGCGCAAGCCGGCCGAGGAAGCGCCGATCGCCGCCACCGGCGACAAGCCGGCCGTCGACC
>CAYYDA010000015.1:0-16571 GCA_964470495.1 uncultured Steroidobacteraceae bacterium
GCTCCAGAACCTTGATTTCATTGCCGACCGCGACCCGGAGCTGGTGCTGGTGCTGGCCGGCGACCACGTCTACAAGATGGACTACCGGCCGTTCATCGAGATGCATCGGTCCATGCAGGCGGAGGTGACGTGCGCCGTGCGCACCGTCCCCATCGAGGAGGCGCATCGGTTCGGCATCCTGGACGTGGCGCCCGACGGACGCGTCACCGACTTCATCGAGAAGCCGGCCAAGCCGCCCTCGAACCTTGTGAGCATGGGCGTCTACGTCTTCAGTTGGCCGCTCCTGCGTGACCTGCTGAGCGCCGATCGGCCCGACTTCGGGCGCGACGTGCTGCCCTGGATGGTGGAGGGCGGCCGCCGTGTGTTCGCCTACGAGTTCGCGGGCTATTGGCAGGACGTCGGGACGGTCGAGAGTTACTGGCAAACGAACCTGGACCTGCTCAGCGACGATCCGGGGATCGAGCTGAACGATCTCGGCTGGCTGGTCTACACCAAGAGCGAGGAACGGCCGCCGGCGCGAATCGGTCCAGAGGCGTCGGTCAGCCGCTCGATGATCAGCCACGGCTGCGTGATCGACGGGACCGTCGAGCACAGCGTCCTTTCCCCGGGCGTGCGGGTCGCGCGCGGCGCCACGGTGCGCGACTCGATCGTCATGTTCGACGCGGTCATCGAAGCCGATGCCACACTCGACCGCGCCATCCTGGATAAGGAGAGCCACATCGGGCCCGGCGCGACCGTGGGTGCCGGCGACGACCTGCGCCCGAACAGCGACGAGCCGGAGCGCCTCTATTCCGGCGTCACGCTGGTCGGCAAACGGGCTCGCGTCCCGCGCGGCGTGGAGATCGGCCGCAACTGCCGGATCGACCCGGGGGCGACAGAGCGCGACTTCGGCCGCCGTCGGCGGATTCCCTCGGGCGAGACGATCGTCGCCGGCAACGCGTCGCGGTGAGCGGGGCCGCGTCGATCGACGGCTGGTTGGGCTCGCTTGGCCTCGAGGTGGTGGCCTCGGCGGGCGAGGCGACCGACGAAGCGTTCAGCCGGGACGTGATAATCGACGGAGACCGTCGCTTCGACTTGCGCGTGACCGTGGCGTGGGTCACCGGAGTCGGCTGCTCGCTGTGGGCATACTATGGGCTCGAGGCGATGGAGATCCCCAAGAGGACGTATGCCCGGATGCTCCATGCCAATTTCGACTATCCATTCGTGAAGTTCGCGATGACCGATGATGACCGACCGATGCTGATGACCGAGCTGCCGGCCGCCGCCGTCGATCGCGACGAGCTCGGTCGCGGGATCACGCGGCTGGCCGTCGTGGCCGACCGGCTGCTGGAAGAGACCGCCAATGCGATCGCCGACCGCGGGATGCTGCCCGACTGGGAGGGCCGCACGCCTCGCAACCGGGAGCTGCTGGACGCGTACCGAGGCGAGGTCGAGGCGACGATGCCCGCCTGGGAGGTCCCGCGCCCAAGGGTCCGTCGCCGCGGGCTGTTGAAACGGCTGATGGACCGGCTGTGATGGGGCGCCGGCGAGCCCTCCTGCCGTTCCTGCTGCTGACGATACTCGCCACCTCGCTGCCGGGCGGGGCGGTGCGCCGGGTCGCGGCCGCCGAGTTCACCCTCGTCACCGCGGCCAGCTACGACGTGCGCCCCGACGCGGGCGTCGTCGACGTCGCGGTCGACATCACCTTCACGAACACGACTCCCGACCCCGAGGGCCAGTTCAGCGTCTTCCCCGAAGTCCTGCTGGCAGTGCACGACACTGCCTCGAGCGTCACTGCCACCGACGCCGAGGGTGACCTCGAGGTCACGGTCGCGCCAGACGCGAACGCGGTAAACGTCGCGACCATCACCCTGCGCGAGGGCGTTCGGTTTGAGGAGACGGTGGAGCTCCAGCTGCGCTACGCGCTGGCCGACGGCGAGGATCCCCAGCTGCGCGTACGTCCCTCGGTGATCGTGTTCCCGGCGTGGGGCTTCGGGACGACCAGCGAGGTGAGCGTCTCGGTGCCGGGCGCCTACGAGGTCCGCGTCGACGGCGATCCCGTGACGGAAGAGGGCGGTCGTCTGTTGAGCGGTCCGATCGCCGATCCGTCGCGATGGCTGGCGCTCGTCACCGCCACACGACCCGCCGAGTACGTCACGTTCGATGCAACGGTGCCGCTCGCCGGCGGCACCGCCGATCTCCAGGTGCGAGCGTTCGCGGACGATGAGGCCTGGGGCCAGCGCACGGTCGACCTCGTCGAGCGCGCATTGCCGCGCCTGGAGGAGGAGATCGGCCTGCCGTACCCGCAGGTCGGCGCGCTGGTGATCACCGAGTCGGTCGCAACGGATGCGTCCGGCTTCGCCGAGCCACCGGCGGCCGGCAACGAGATCCTCGTGGCCTTCGACCAGCCACCATTCACGGTCCTGCACCAGGTCGCCCACGTCTGGCTGTCGGCGGACCTCATCGAGTCGCGCTGGATCCGCGAGGGCATGGCCAGCGAGATGGCCGCACAGATCGCCGCCGAGCTCGAGGTCGAGCTCCCGTACGATCCAGCCGCCGAGGCGACGAATCGCCAGGGGTCGGCCTTCCCGCTCGACGAGTGGACGGCTCCGTCACATCCGGGAGCGGAGGCATACGGGCACGCCGCATCGTGGGCGTTCATCGCCGAGCTGCGCTCGGCGCATGGGGACGATGCGCTGAAAACCGTCCTGGGACGCGTGGCCGCCTCGCTCGATCCGTACGCCCCCGCCGACCTCGATCCGCCCGCCGATGACGGGACACCTCCACACGCACCGCTGACGAGCCGTGCGTTCCTCGATCACCTCGAGGCGGTCAGCGGGGCGGATCTGGCCGGCCGGTTCCGCGACCGTGTCCTCGGAGCAGCCGACGTCGCCCTGCTCGAACCGCGCACCGCGGCGCGCGTTGCGTTCGCGGGGCTGATCGCCGCCGCAGAGGGTTGGGGCGCGCCCGACCCGGCACGGGCCGCGATGACCGAGTGGCGCTTCGACGAGGTCCAGCCCATGATCGTCGATGCGCTCGCCTGGCTGGCGGCGCGCGACGTGCTGCTCGGCGAGATGGAGGACGCCGGCCTCTCGGCGCCAGATCGGCTTCAGCAGGCGTACCGGTCGTTCGGAGGTGGTGTCGAGGCACACGACGAGCTCGAGGCACAGCGCGCGGTGGTCCAGTCCTATGCGGCCACTGCGGACGATGTCAACGCGCAGCGCCCGTTCCTCGCGCGCGTCGGCCTCATCGGCGGCCCAGACCCGGCTCAGCGCCTGCAGCTGGCAAACGGCCGGTTCGCCGACGGTGACCTTCGCGGCGCAGTCGAGGCGATCACCGAGGCACAGAGCATCCTGACATCGGCCGAGACGAGCGGGCTGATCAGGCTCGTGAGCGCGATCCTGGTCATGCTCATCCTCGGCGCCCTCGCCGTACTCCTCCTGCGGCGACGCTCGACGTACACTGCTCGGCCATGACCCCCGAGCGCCGTGCGCCGCGCTTCGCGACCGCCGCCGACGTCCTCTCAGGCGAGACCGCCGACGTCTATTTCGAGCGCGCGCGCGCCATCCTGGCAGCCGAGCAGCTCGATCCGGTGGTGACCATGGAGATCTTCTCGCGCGGCGAGGGGGTGCTGTGCGGCGCGGAGGAGGCGCATGCCTACCTGCGCGAGATCTTCAGCGAGGTGAACGGCACCCACGCGCCGGTCGTCGAGTCGCTGCATGACGGCGATCGCTTCGGCACGAAGGAGGTCGTGATGCGCATCGTGGCGCGCTACTCCGCCTTCGGGCTGTACGAGACGGCGATCCTCGGCATCCTCGCCTCCGGCTCGGGCTGGGCAAGCGCTGCGCGGCGGATCGTCGACGCGGCCGACCCGATCCCGGTGATCGGCTTCGGCGCGCGCCACGTGCACCCGAGCGTCGCCGACCAGATGGACTACGCCTCGGTGGTCGGCGGCTGCATCGGGGCCTCCACCCCGGCGGGCGCGCGCATGGCGGGCCTGGCTCCGACGGGAACCATGCCGCACGCGCTCGTCCTGATCTTCGGCGACACGGTCCGCGCCGCAGAGGCATTCGATCGCCATATCGATCCCGACGTGCCGCGCGTCATCCTCGTTGACACGTTCAAGGACGAGGCGGAGGAATCGCTCCGCGTGGCCGAGGCGCTCGGCGACCACCTGTGGGGCGTCCGGCTTGACACGCCCTCGGAGCGCGGGCGTGTGACCCCGGAGCTGGTCAAGGAGGTCCGGGCGCGGCTTGATCTCGCTGGCCACCCGAACGTCAGGATCGTCGTATCCGGCGGAATGGACGTCGACCGTATCGGCGTCTTCAAGGATGCCGGCGCACCGGTCGACTCCTTCGCCGTCGGCAGCTATATCAGCAAGGCCAGCCCGATCGACTTCACCGGCGACCTCAAGGAGATCGATGGTCGTCCCGTCGCCAAGCGCGGACGAATCCCGGGACGTACCGAGAACCCACGACTGGAGCGCATCGACCTCCAGCGACGGGCTTGACCGATGCACGCGGCCGACGATCGCGACTCCGCGTACGAGCTGTTTCGGCGCGGCACGCGCATGCTCGCCGACCGGCATCCCGGTGCGGCCGCCGTGCTCCTGGAGCGCGCGCTGGCGCTCGAGCCGGGCAAGGCCTCGATTCTCGAGGCGCTGGGCCAGGCCTACTTCAACCAGGGTGACCACGTCCGCGCGGCGGAGCGCTTCGGCGCCATCGTCGAGGCGGACCCGTTGGCCCACTACGCGCACTTCGGGCTCGGCCTGTCGCGAGCCCGGCTGGGTGACGTGCGCGCCGCGCGACGTCACCTGCGCATGGCCGTCTTCCTGAAGCCCGACAACGAGTCATACCAGCGCGCCTACGAGCGATTCGGAGACGCGGCCTGAGGCTGTCAGGCAGCCGGGCGACGGCGACGGCGCTGCTCCCGCGCCAGACGAGCCTGCAGCAGGCCGAGCACCGCGGCCTCCTCCGGCCGCAGCGCGTGCGCGCCGCGGCCAACGCCACGGGCCCGCTCCGAGAGCGCGTCGACCATGGTGCCGTCGAGGTACGAGTCGAGCACCTCGGGGTGCACATAGCAGGCGCGGCACACCGCAGGGGTGTTGCCGAGCTGCTCGGCGACCCGCTCGATTGCGTCCACGATCGCCTTCTTGCGCCCCGCCTCGTCGTCCACCTCCAGGAACTCGGTGAGGGCGAGCGATGCAGCCACCGTTCCTGCCCACGTCCGGAAGTCCTTGGCGGTGAATGGTTCGCCGGTGATCTCGCGCAGGTACTCGTTGACGTCGTCCGAGCTGACGTCCTGCCGCCGGCCATCGGCATCGAGGTACTGGAACAGCTCCTGTCCCGGCAGCTCCTGGACGGCCTTCACGAGCCTGGCCAGCCGCCGATCCCGCACGTCGATCTCGTGATCTTTGCCCCCCTTGCCGCGGAAGGCGAATCGGATCTCGGCGCCCTCGACCTCGACATGGCGGCTGCGCATGGTGGAGAGGCCGTAGCTGCGGTTCTCGCGAGCGTACTCGTCGCTCCCGACGCGGATGAGTGTCGCCTCTAGGAGCCGCACCACGAGCGCCAGCACCTTCTCGCGCGGCAGGCCACGACGCCGCAGGTCGCGATCGGTCCGGCGGCGGATCTTCGGCAGTGCGCGGGCGAACTCGATCGACCGCCCATACTTCACCTCGTCCCGAACCTCGCGCCATCGCGGGTGGTAGCGGTACTGCTTGCGGCCTCGAGTGTCGCGGCCGGTGGCCTGGATGTGCCCGCGCTTGATCGGCGAGATCCAGACACCGGTCCATGCCGGCGGGATGGCCAGGCCCTTGAACCAGGCGATCCGATCGGCATCGGTGATGCGCTTGCCATCAGGACCGATGTAGGTGAAGCCCTTGCCGGCACGGCGTCTTCGCACGCCGGGGCGGTCGTCGGTGATGTATCTGAGCCCGGCCTCCACTGCGTGGAGCTCGGGATCGTCAGGCTGAAGGGTCATCTCGAGGCGCCGATGAGGGCAACCGCCGTGCCAGCCAGCTCACCCCGGCAATTGTCTTGGCATCCATGATCCGCCCGTCGTCGATGGCAGCCAGCGCGTCGGCCAGCGTCATCCACGAAGGCTCGAGCTGCTCGTCCTCGTCAGCGTGGCCGGTCGCTTCGGTAAGGTCGGTGGCTAGGTAGAGGTGCATGAGCTCGTCGCAGAAGCCGGGCGCCGTGTAGAACCGAGGGCCCTCTACCCATGTACCGGCCGCCAGCGAAACCTCCTCCGCCAGCTCGCGCCGGGCAGTCTCGTGCGGGGGCTCATCCGGCTCGAGGGTCCCGGCGGGGATCTCCAGCAGGTGCTGGCCGGTGGCGTGGCGCCATTGGCGCACCATCGCCAAACGCTCGCCGTCCCAGGCCAGGATCGCCACGGCACCGGGGTGCTCGACGACGTCTCGCGTGGTGTGGCGGCCATCTCGGCGCTCCACCTGGTCCACGCGGACCCGGATGGTGTGTCCCTGCCAAACATGGGTTGTGCCGATGGTGCGCTCCTCCATCGGCCCATGCTAGCTCTGAGCCGGGTGCGTCGGCCCGCCGCGGAGGCGATCCACGGCAGGCATAACAGGGACTCAACGCCCGATGTGTTGTCTGCAGGCGTTGTCGCGCGGGCTCGATGCTCGCGTTGCATGTTGGCGGCGGCTTTCTCGGCACTCAGCCCATTACCGGCCGGTTCCCCCGACCGGACATGGCTGACGGCGGCATTCAACGCACTGGCTACCCGCGACGGTGGTCCCGAGCACAAACATTGCCGACCAGCGCCTTCGACTGCCTGCTGCGGCTGACATGCGCAAGGACCATCGTCCCGGTGGGCGTATGAAAGGCTCACCGGCTAGGATGCGAGCCATCCCATGAGCGAAGCGATCAGCAACACTTGGCGCCCTCCGCCACGCGGCCGATGATCGAGGCGAACGGTCTCGGCAAGCGTTTCCGCGCGGTGACGGCCGTGCACGAGCTGTCGTTCACGGTGGGCGACGGCGAGATCTTCGGCATTTTGGGGCCGAACGGGGCGGGCAAGACCACGACGGTGCGCATGTTGGCCGGATTGATCGCGCCGTCGCAGGGGACGGCCCGCATCAACGGCCTCACCCTCGGGACGGACTCGCAGCGCATCCGCGCCATGACCGGGATCCTGACCGAGGCGCCGGGCCTCCACGACAAGCTCACCGCGCGTCAGAACCTGGGCTACTACGGGCGCCTCTACGGCCTCCGCGGTGCGGAGCTGCGGCGGGCGGTCGACCGTTACCTGGGCATCGTGGGCCTGGCCGACGTGGGGGACCGTCGGGTCGGTGGCTTCAGCAAGGGGATGCGGCAGAAGGTCGCCATCGCTCGAGCGCTGCTCCACGAGCCGGAGGTGCTCTACCTCGACGAGCCGACGAGCGCGCTCGATCCCTCGGCGGCCAAGGTCGTGCGCGACTTCGTCGCCACCCTGCGCGACGCTGGTCGGTCGGTCGTGGTGTGCACCCACAACCTCGACGAGGCCGAGCGGCTGTGCGACCGCATCGGGATCATGCGCGGCACGCTGCTGCGGGTCGACACGCCGGCCGGATTGCGCCGGCAGGGCCGGGCGGCGTCCGTCCGCGTTGATCTGGTCGGCGCGCGTCGCCCTCGATCGTTCCTGGACATGCTGTCGGAACTCCCGTTCGTGGAGGGTGCGCGCGCCGAGGATGGGGCGCTCATGGTCGAGGTCGGGGACCCGCGCGGCGACAACCCGGAGCTCGTGCGCGCGCTCGTCGACGCGGGAGCCCGGATCGTGGGAGTGCAGGAGGAGGCGGTGACCCTGGAGCAGGTCTACCTCGACATGGTCGGCGAGGCAGCCGTGCGCGACGCACATGGCGACGGCAGCGGCTCCGAGAGGATGGCCTGAGTGCGTCCTGGATTCATCTGGGCCGTCATCACCAAGGAGGCGCGCGACCTGTTCGCCAACCGCCTCCTACTCGGGGCGGTGGTCTTCCCGGCACTTATTTTCGCCGCCATCCCGACCGGCATCGTGGCCTTCCTCGAGGCGAGCGAGCTCGACCCGCGCCAGATGGGCCAGATCGAGCAGTACATCAGCCAATTTCCCGATCTGCCGCCCAAGCTGGCGGCCCAGGGATTCATCGTCCTCAACTTCATGGCCTACTTCCTCCTGATCCCGGCCATGGTGCCGATGGCGATCGCCACCCAGTCCGTCATCGGCGAGAAGACGGCCCGTTCCCTGGAGCCACAGCTGGCGACGCCGATGGAGGTCAGCGAGCTGCTCGTCGGCAAGGCGATCGCCTCCGCTGCTCCCGCGGTGATCGCGACGTGGGCTGTCTTCCTGCTCTACGGGTTCGTGAACGGCGCCATCGCCGATCCGGTGCTGACGCGGCTCATCTTCAACGACGTGTGGCAGGTCGCGATGCTCAGCCTGGTACCGCTGATCTGCCTGCTGAGTGTGCTGCTCGGCATCATCGTGAGCAGCCGGGTCACCGATGCGCGGGCCGCGCAGCAGATCGGTGGCTTCATCGTGATTCCCGTCATCGGCGTCGCGATCGCCGGGTTCTTCAGCGGCCAGGCCTCGTTCACCATGCAGCAGGTGATCCTCGGCAACCTGATCGTGTCGGTGCTGATCGGCGTGGCGCTGGTGGCCGGCAACTGGATCTTCGACAGGGAGTCGATCCTCACGCGACTGGGTTGAGGCCGGGTTCAGCCGGAGCGGTCCTCGATCTCCCAGGCGTGATCCAGCGCGTGCCACGCCGAGCGCCGCGCGGCGTAACGAGGGCCCCACGGGTTCTTCACCTTGTTGGCGTCGGGCAGCGCCTCGCCCGTCGCTCGTGCGGTGAGGGCATCCACGAAGGCCTTGCGCAGCGCGGCCATCGTCGCCTTGGGCCCGCCGGGCGGCCGCGAGCCAAGCTGGTGGACGTAGGCCGACTCGCTCTCGCGCACATGCTCGACCATCTTCGGGACCTGGCGCCCGCCGCCGCGCGGTCCAAGGCGCAGCGCGACGCCTTCCGCCTTATTCGCCGCGGCGTCGAACGTCGCCCATGCCGCGCGCAGCAGCGCGACGAGCCGGTCGAGCTCTGCTGCGGATACCGGCTCCGCCTCCAGGGCGGCCGCCAGGCTCGGCACGCCGAACTCGGTCCCGCCGCCACCGCCCAGTCGCTGGACGACCTCCACGCCGCGGACCGTGGCCGGCGGCCGGAACGTGACCTTCGCTCGTCGTGCGACGACCGCGTAGCGCGGCGCGTACGCGAGCAGGGCCTCCAGCGCCTCATCCGGCGTCTTGGCGCCGCGCGACCAGCCGGGCCAATCGAGGGCGGAGGCGAACGCGCGCTTCGGCGCGACCTCGAGGACGACCTTGAGCGTCACGGCCGGCGAGGAATCAGGCCCCGTGGTGCTCGCGGCGATGGAGGCGGGCGATCAGCGCGCGCATGATCGGTACGGCGATCTCGGGATGCTCCTCGAGCAGCGCGGTGAACTCCCAGGCCGGGAAGAGCAGGCACTCCGTCTCCGTGGCGGCGATGACCGACGCCGAACGCGGGTGCTCCTCGATCAGCGCAAGCTCGCCGAAGAAGTCGCCGACACCCACCTCGCCGATCGCATCGCCACCGCGCACGACGCGGGCCGTGCCGCTGAGGACGATGTAGAGCGCGGTGCCCGTCGAGCCCTCCCGCACGATCTCCTCGTCTGCCGCGTAGGTGCGGCGCTTTCCGGTCTCGGCGAGGCGTCGCCGAATGCGGGCGTTGAGCCCCGCGAGGAGCGGGACCGATGCGAGTTGCTGCTCGAGCTCCACCGGCGTGATCCTCCGTGCAATGCCCGCGATCACCGCCGATCGTGGGCTGAGAAGAGCAATCCTATCAGGCGCATTTCACGCGCTCTGGCGCGGTCCCGCGGCGTCGAGCACCTCGGCCCTCCCGAGCGCCGTCTCGCGGCGGCGGAGCTGCACCGTGCGGATCTCGGCCGGCCCGAGCTCGAGCACCAGCGACCCGTCGGCCTCCACGGGCAACGACTCGCCAGCCACGCCACGCAGGGTGGCCTCCCGCGCCGCCACTAGCCCTCCAGCGAGGATGACAGGGCGCCGATCCCCGGCAAGATTCACGACCCGCGCCTCGAGCCACTCGTCGTCGCGGCGCCGCAGCGACGAGAGCGCGACGTCGGCGCCCTTCAGTTCCAGCGCGTCGTCGCCGGCCTGCTGCGGCGGCCACGTGGAGTCGCCGGGAGCCCCGCCGGGCCAGGTCAGGAAAGGGTGGCGGTAACGCTCGGCGGCGTCCGCGACGCCGCCATCAGCCCAGCCGCCGGCGTGCGGGTGGAGGGCGAAGCCCATCCGCCACGGCCCGCGCATCTGGCCGTTCGGGATGGCGATCTCGGGCCCGGCCGGATCCATCCGATACGGGTTGTCGTTGCGGCTGATAAGGCCGGTCGAGCGCAGGACGGTGACGGCCAGCTCGCGACCACCATCGGTCAGCTCGTACTCGGTCAGGTGGTCGAGCAGGATGGCGAGCCCGCCGGCATCGACCCAGCCGTGCGCCGGGAACGTGGGCACCGGCTCCTCGCGATAACCGCCCTCGGGCGACATGCCGCGTTCCACGACCGCGAACTGGCCCTCGGCGTGCGAGGTGTCGGCAGCACGCGGCAGGGGAGCGTGGAATCGAACGCGATGATCGTTCGAGCGATTGTCGAACGCCAGGTCGATGCGCACGAACGGCTCGTCGGCGCGGAGCTCGACCTGCATCACCACCTCGGTATCGGCCGTCTCCGGGGTGCGAGCGGATCCGTCGGCGAGCATGCCGGCCGGCCACGCATAGCCGCGGTTCACCGACAGCCGTCCGCGGGCCGGGCCGGCGAGATCCGCATGCACCGAGACCGATGCGGGCGCGTCCACCACCGCGTCCCTGGCCGGCGGCCCGTAGTTGTACGAGTCCCCGAAGTCGCCGCCGTCGACGATGCGACCAGCGCCGTCGATCACGTCTCCGTCCGCCGTCTCGAGGTGCAGCGTCCCGTCGTCGAGCACGGCGACCGAGAGGAGTCCGTTCGTCATCGATTTGCCGTCGTGCGCCAGGCGCACCGGGCTCACCAGGTCGCCGGTACCCTCCACCGCGCGAGCTGCGGTCCACCCGAGCGCCGGCGCGAGGACCGACGCCGCGAGGGTGCGCCGCGCGCGGGCAACGATCTGGACCTGCCAGGTCTCGTCCGGCGCGGAGCGCATGGCCGCCACGACCTCGTCGCGCAGGCCGTCCACGTCGAGCCAGACCGGATCGGGATCGTCGTCCACCTCGAGCGTGAGCGTGCGGCCCTCGACCCGATAGCCGTTCCAGGCGTGGTCGAAGATCTCCCGGCCGTGGAAGCGGCGAAACAGGTCGTCGACGTCCTTGCCGAGGAGCGATGCGTCGAACAGGATCGGCTCCTTGCGGCCTAGCTCCTGTGTTCCCACGCGCGTGCCATCGGGCAGCTCGAGGGCGACCGACTCCCACTCCGCGGGGATCGGAAGCTCCGCCTCGACGAGGCCGGTCAGGGCGGCTGGCGACGGATTCACGATTGTGAGCGCCCCGCGAGGGACGGCTGCGGCGATCGTCGCAGCGGCGCGTCGCGCGAGGGTCGTGGCGACCTGCTCGGCCTCTGCGAAGCGCACCAGCACCTGGTCGACCACCGGGTCGATGCTGCAGCCGCAGATCGAATCGTGCGCCGAGTTCTGGATGACCCTCCCCCAGGCCAGGTCCAGGAACGCCGCCGGCCACGCATCGGCCGCGACGTGGAGAGCGGTCAGAGGCTCCGCGTAGCGCTCCAGGAGGGTCTCAGCGCGTCCTGCGGCCCCTTTGATGTCGATCCGTGCGCTCGCGACGCCCATGAGCACGTTGGCACGAGCACCGGAGCGCATCTCTCCGCGCCAGCACGGGCCGTCGTCGGTCAGCGCGGGCGAAGCGTCCAGGTACTGCGACAAGGTGCTGATCGTGAGCTTGCTCGACTCGTGCACCTCGTTCAGGCGGCTCACCAGCGCCGCCAGCTCGGGCTCCGGGGCTGTGTGATCCGTCCCGTACATGGCCAGCACCGGGTCGTCGCCGAACCACGGGCGCGCCCACTCCAGGAAGCGCTGCGCGGCGGCGTCCAGCCGGTCCGGCACGGCGAACATGCCGGCCGCGTTGCCGTAGCCGGCCGGCAGGTACTCGGTGCGCACCCACGAGCCGTCGGGCGACTCCCAGCGGAATGCGTGGCGGTCGACTGACGCGGGAATGCCGCGCCACACGACCGCATCGGCCAGGCCGGCGCGACGCAGGATCTGCGGCATCTGGGCCACGTGGCCAAACATGTCGGGCAGGTAGCCCACCTTCATGGGCTCACCGAAGTCCAGGGCACGCGCCCAGCCGGCCTCCAGGTTGCGGACCAGGGTCTCGCCCGAGACGAGGAACTCGTCCATCAGGATCTGCCACGGGCCGATGGCCAGCCGCCCGCCGCGGACGTGCCCCGCGATGCGCTCCGCCTGCTCGGGGCGGATCTCGAGGTAATCGTCGATCGTTGCCAGCTGGCCGTCCAGGGTGAAGGCGAAGTCGGGCTCGGCCTCGAGCATGTCGAGCACCCGATCGACGAGGTCGACCAGCTGCATCCGGAAGCTCTGGAAGGGCCGATACCACTCGCGATCCCAGTGGGTATGCGGTACGAGGTGGATGGTTGTCGGGCGGCCGGATGCGTCGGTCGTCATTGCCTTGAGCCTACCCGCTTGCATGGTTGCCGCGCCTACGACGAATGACGTAGGACTCGGTATCAACACCGATCATTTCGCTCCGGTGACCCGCCGCGCGTCGAGGTACTCGTTCCGCTCACTCGCTGAAGTCGAGGTCCAGCTCGGCCGTGACGGGGTAGTGGTCGCTCGGGTCGCCCGACTCGCGCGCCACCCGACAGCCACGGACCGATGCGCCCCGCGCGCCCTCGGCTGAGTCCCGAGCCAGCGGCAGGCTCCCACCGGGTGGGCGTATCGGCCAGTGATTGGCCGATTTCCCGTGGGGTGGGTCAATCGTCCACCCACCGGCCCGTCTGCCTGGCTGGTTCGCCCATGGGGTGGGATTCGGCCACTCATTGGCCGATACGCCCGTGGGGCGGGTACGGTCTTAGCACGAGCCGGACGCCGTCCCGCCGAGTTGCCTCCCTGTCCGGTGTGTGCATCGGGCGCATCTGTTGGGCAGCCAAGGCCGTTCAAACCGGACCGTGGAGATCCTCAGTGGCCGATGCGTGCGCCCCGTGCAACAGCCTTCCGCGGCTCGAAGCGCTCCACCTCGGCTACGACGGGGTAGTGGTCGCTCAGGTCGCCCGACTCGCGCGCCACCCGACAGCCACGGACCGGTGCGCCCCGCGCGAGCACGTGGTCGATCCGCATGCCGTCGTCGGTCGAGACCCGGGCGGGATCGTCGGGCGGCTCCGAGAACCCATCGGTCCAGGCGGCGAATGAAGTGAGCTCGGGTGCGTCGATCTCAGCGTTGAGATCGCCGAGGAGGAGCGCCGGGGCGGAAGAGCCGAAGGCTGCGACCGCTGCCGCTGCCTGCAGCGAGCGCTCGGCGGACCCGATGTGGCTGAAGTGCGTGGAGCCCACCGTCAGGCCCGCCACCTCGGCCAGGAGCAGGCATCGCGGCTCGCGGATGTGGTCGGGCGCATCGGCATAGCGGACCCCGGCTGCGGGATGGTCGACGCCGGGCGGCTCCACGAAGGCGTCGGCCGGCGCCACCGGCAACGCGACGGTGCGTGACTCGCCGATGGGCACGCCCGAGAGCATCGCGTTGCCGAAGCAGCCGACGCCCGCTCGGTCCCCGCGCGCGATCACCTCGAACGTCCGGACGGCGCCGTAACGGACCTCCAACCCCAGCAGCCGGCCGAGGTCGCCGGCGTTATCGACCAGCTCGCCGTCACGACTGACGAGCGCGACCTCCTGGAGCGCCACGAGATCGGCGTCCAGGCCGGCAATGAACGAGCCGATTGCCCGGAGGCGATCGTCGTCGATGTGGCTCCACCATCGATCAGGGAACGGCCCCGGACCGATGGCGGCGCGGATGTTCCAGCTCACGACACGGAGGGAGCTCATGTGGTGCTCATGATGAAGCCGATCGGCTCGTCGCCGAGCCCGTTCCCGTAGGCTTGGAGCGATGAGCACAGATTGGCGCGACTCGCCCGAGGTGGATGAGCGCGTCGAGGATCTCCTGGCGCGGATGACGCTCGAGGAGAAGGTCGACCTCGTCACCGGCGACCAGGACTTCGGCTACGCGTTCTACAACGCGCCGATCGAGCGCCTCGGCATCCCGGCGCAGACGATGGCCGATGGGCCGGCCGGCGCCCGGGTCAACAATCCGTCGGTCAACGACGGGCGGAACACCGCGCTGCCGGCGCCGATCGCGCTGGCCGCGACCTGGGATCCGGCACTGGCGCGGCGATACGGCGACGTCCTCGGCTCTGAGGCGTTCGCGACCGGACACAACGTGATGCTGGCGCCGGCGGTGGACATCGCCCGCGCTCCGCGTGGCGGCCGCACCTTCGAGTCGTTCGGCGAGGATCCGCTGCTGCAGGCTCGCATGGTGGTCCCCGAGATCCAGGGCATCCAGGCCCATCCGGTGCAGGCAACCATCAAGCACTTCGTCGCAAACAACCAGGAGTACCGGCGCTTCACGATCGATGTCCACGTCGACGAGCGGACGCTGCATGAGATCTACCTGCCGCCGTTCGAGGCCGCGGTTCGCGAGGGCGCGGTCGGTGCGGCGATGGCCTCCTTCAACCGAGTGGACGGGACATACGTCTCCGAACACACCGGCCTGCTTACCGGCCTGCTGCGCGGCGAGCTCGGGTTCCGCGGCTGGGTCATCAGCGACTACGAGGCCACCTGGAGCACGGCCGGCGCCGCGAACGCGGGGCTAGACCAGGAGCAACCTGCCGCACGCTTCTGGGGTCCGCGGCTGCTGGCGGCCGTGACAGGCGGCGAGGTGGCCAGCGACACGCTCGACGAGATGGTGCGACGCATCCTGCGGCCGATGATCGGGCTCGGCCTGGTGGAACGCCCGGTCGAGATCGGTCCAGGTCCCGCCGAGGCTCACGCGCACACGGCGCGAGAGATCGCCGAGCAGGGGATCGTGCTGCTCAAGAGCACGGACGACTTGCTGCCGCTCGGCCCTGACGTGAGGTCCATCGCGGTCATCGGCCCGGAGGTCGACAACGCCTCGGCGGCCGGCGGCGGCAGCGGCTTCCTGCGACCGTTGCACGAGGTGAGCCCACTCGACGGCATCCGCAGCCGCGCCGGTTCGAGCGTGCGAGTGGCGCATGCGCCGGGCACCGACCCGCTCTCGGCCGCGACCCTGCTGCCGGGCCCGCCCGCGATTCCATCGGCCTACCTCCGCCCGCCCGGCGGTGAGGGCACCGGTCTGCTGGCCGAGTACTGGGCCAACCCGCGGTTCGAGGGCGAGCCGATGCTGACCCGCACCGATCCGCAGGTGGCCGTCAACCTCGGCTTCTTCAACATTCCGGTGTTCAACGCCATCTCGCCGAGGCTCCCGGCCACGCCCGCCGAGCTCAACGGCCGCATCTCCGTCCGCTGGAGCGGCACGCTCGAAGCCGACACGACCGGGACCCACCGCCTGACGCTGACGAGCCTTGGATCAGCCAGCCTCTCGCTCGACGGGGTGCCGATCCTGCGCGTTCGGGGGGACGGGCTCCATGGAGTACCGGTCGACCACGATGCCTTCCCACCGCCCCCGCCAGTGGTCCCCGACGTCGGCCCGCGGATCGAGACGGCGGAGGTGGACCTCGTGGCGGGCGCGCCACGCGCGATCCAGGTCGAATACGCGGCCGACTCGTCGGAGCAGAACGACCAGATCGGCGCCCAGCTGCGCCTGGGTTGGGAGCCACCGCCGGGAAGCGTCCCGCCGCTCGTGCGAGAGGCTGCCGCGATGGCGGCCGAATGCGACGTGGCGGTCGTGGTGGTTGCCACGTACGAGAGCGAGATGATGGACCGGCCTGGCCTCGACCTTCCGAACCAGCAGGATCTCCTCATCAGGGAGGTGGCCGCGGCGAACCCGCGGACGGTCGTCGTCCTGATGAGCGGCGGTCCGGTCGCGACCGCCGGCTGGGACGCATCGGTCCCGGCCCTGCTGGAGGCGTGGTATGCCGGCCAGGAGCAGGGCGACGCCATCGCTCGCGTCCTCTTCGGTGACGTCAACCCCTCTGGCAGGCTCCCCCTCACCTTCCCGACCGATGAGGGCCACACCCCGCTCGCCACCCCCGAGCAATATCCGGGCGTCGACGGCGTCGTCAGCTACGCGGAAGGCATCTTCGTCGGCTACCGCGGCTACGACCAGCTCGGCCTGGAGCCGCGCTTCGCGTTCGGCCACGGCCTGTCGTACACCTCGTTCGCCTATGACGGCCTCGGGGTCCAGGCGCAGCCGGGTCCGGCCGATCCGAGTGCCGCCGCCATCGAGGTCAGCTTCGACCTGACGAATACCGGGTCGCGCACCGGCACCGAGGTGGCGCAGGTCTATCTCGGGCCGCTGCCCGCGGACGTGGCGACCCCACCTCGCAAGCTCGCCGGCTGGGCGCGCGTGACGCTCGCGCCCACCGAGTGCGGCGGCGTGAGCGTGGCCATTCCGC